>JBOHXA010000403.1:0-1394 GCA_050737335.1 Limisphaerales bacterium
GCGGCCGGGAATAAGAGCCAGGCGGCGCGCCTCCTGGGCCTTTCGCGCAACGCGCTGCGTTATCGGTTGTCAAAGATGGGCGTGGCGGACGATGAGGAAAACTGAAAGAGAAATCAGAAATCAGAAAGCAGGGGGTCCACTACCCACCAATCACTAATCACGAACCACTGCCTTTACGGGTTCGCGACTGCGACAGCATCCACCAATGCGTAGTTCACTACGGGGACAAACCGCAGAATCAGCTTACCTTGGGCGTCAGCTTCGATGCCGTGGAATGTCTCTACCACGGCGCGGTCGGCGCCCCCGGCAGTTTTGAAGACGTCAAAGTTGTTTAGAAGCGTGTTGCCGTTGCAGGAGACGTCAAAAACTCTGGAGCCCACCCCGCCCCCGCCGGGCATCCCCGGACCAAAATATCGCTCGGAGAAGTAAAGCGTGACGGTATATCTCCCCT
Source organism: Limisphaerales bacterium (assembly GCA_050737335.1). Taxonomy (GTDB): domain Bacteria; phylum Verrucomicrobiota; class Verrucomicrobiia; order Limisphaerales; family UBA11358; genus UBA11358. Next base: position 452 of record JBOHXA010000403.1, read on the forward strand.
GCGCAACCGGTATGGCGTAGTCGAAATTTCCATACCGCTCTCCATCAAAGAGGCCGGGATCGGCTGTTCCAGAAACCGGGCTGCGACGTATCATGCTGCGGCCGCCACGGAAATAATCGTCCGGATTCCACACCTTGCCGCCATCGTCCGTATAAGAATCGCCTTGCGCGACGATGCGGATCGGCCGCAGCCTTCCCGGAATACCGGGAATGACTTTGATGGCGTTGACGAAGGGATTACCCGTTCGGCGGAGGAAGCTGATCCGCAGGTAGCCGTCCGCCTCCGGATGAATGTCCTTGAAAACGCGGACGTCAGCGATGAAGTTGCCGCCCGCGTCAGCATAAACGTCGAATGCGTCCAGGATGGTCTTGTGGCCATTCACCTCCACGTCAAAAAGCCGGCTTGTTTCGCCCCCGCCCCCGATTGTGCCGGGGCCAAACGTCGTCTCCACGAAATAGAGCCACAGCTCATAATCGCCCGGCTTCAGCGGAATGTTATAGGAAAATTCTCCGTGACGGTCGGTTTGGAAGAGGGTGGGGTCAGAAGTGCGAAAGAGGAAGCGGTTGGGATTTGCGTCAACGCCGCCGCCGTCGAAGTAAGCATCACCCTGCCAAACGTTTCCGGAACGGTCGATATAACTTTTCCGGAAATAACCGGCAATAATCCGCACGCCCGGTGCAAGTACCGCAGCGGATAGTGGAGAGTTAGTCGGCAACTCTACGGCGTTTCTTTGGGAAGCCTGTAGCGCGGCCTCATGGCCGCAACCAAACCCACACGCGACACCAACTGTTCTGTGGGCGGTCGGCAGGTAAATAGGCGCTATTTATGCGGCTTCGACCCAATCCGCGGAACAAATCTTGCCAAAAAAAACAAGATTTTACGGGTTTGCAATGCAGAGCTCAGATTCTTCGCGCTGCTTGGAATGGCAGACGCCTTCAATTTT
>JBOHXA010000404.1:0-1472 GCA_050737335.1 Limisphaerales bacterium
CAATTCCGCACACCATTTCGGAGTGTTTCAATGTGCTAACCTACCGATTGAGGCTATCGGCCGGTCAGGTCCGCGAGACGATGCGGATAAATTTGCAACGTTTCCGCTTTGTGCTTTTGGACCCGGAGGATCATTGGATCGCCATGGACCGTCTGATTGAGAAGGGAATGGCGGGCGACAAGATTTATGATGCCTTGCACGTCCGCGGCGCGCACAAAGACCGAGCATCAAAAATTTTCACGTCCAATAGGCGCGACTTTGCCTCTCTGACCGACATCCCAATAGAACGGATTGGCTCAGAACAGCCGCCCGCGTAACTTTCCGCCACTGTCCCGGTTCACCGCGATAAATTCTCCCCTGGGAAGCCTGGCCGCTTCGTCCACCCCGGACCAATACGGCCGTATGGCGTCCAGTTCGGCCGGCTCAACTGTGTTGAACGCGCAACTCCCGTTGCGCAATCGTCGAATCGTCAATCCTCCGGTAGAGCAGGGCAAAAGTTGTTTTGCCCGTTCCTCCTGCCCCAAAGCACAGGGTGATGCATCGCGGGATCGAATAATCTGGCATAAATCGGCGCGGAACAGACCGGCGAACCGGGAAAGCCGGTCATGGAAGTATTGCGGGGCGCGATCGGCGACGATGATATGGTCCTTCATCGGGATGATCCATCCCTGGCTTCGACCGAACCGGAGGAGGTTGCAGAGCTTATGGCGGCGGCCCTCTCCCGGACTCATTTTTTCGACTCCTCCCCGTCCAAGAAGCTGATTTCCTTTTCGATCACGGAGCAGACGGGCGGAAGTGGCAGGAGAACTGGGGCAACCGATGTCCCGGTAATTGTCCAGTCCCAGAGGATAATTTGAGCACAAAAACCGCCTTGCCGGGCGAATTCTGCCGCCGATCTGTCCCGTGAATCTGTCCCGGAATTGTCCTGTGACTCTATCCGTAACGGGCAACCGGGACATTTTGGATCCAAATCTATTCCAGAATTTCCCATGAAATTGCTTGTTTCGCCGGCAAAGCATGCTATCATTTTGTTATGCCTGATATTTTGATTCGCGATGTCCCCGAAAAAGTCGTGGCTGAATTGGCCCACGATGCTGAACGCAACCGGCGTAGCCGGGAGAAACATGCCTTGTTTTTGATCGAAAGCGCCCTTCGTTCCCGGCCGGCCGATACTTGCGGCGAGATGTTGGAATATATTGAAAAGGCGCCCCCGCCCAAAGTGGATAGACACCTTTTGGAGATCGTAACAAAGGAACGCGGACGGCGATCTGGGCGGCCATGATTGCCGACACAACTTTCCTGTCAGACCTGATCCGCGAGCAAGACGAGGAACGGATCGGGCCGGCCAGAACTTTTTTCGTCAGTCATAGGCGGGAACGGCTTCGGACCACAATCGTGAGCGCCGGCGAGATCATAGTATCTTTTCCGAAGAACGCCGACGGATGGGCTTGGCTTGCCAGTTGGACCATTTA
>JBOHXA010000405.1:0-13053 GCA_050737335.1 Limisphaerales bacterium
TTGGTCTCATGAGATGATACGGATATTTTGATTCGGTCTTTCATCGGCGTGAGGAACCGTTGTGCCAATTATCTTACCCCTCTCCTTTATTTCCGCCAATCCTTAAGAACAGTGTGTAAATGCGCCCGTTCGTGGGCCCGCAATTGGTTTCGCATTGACATTTGAAGGAACGGCAGGCAAAACCATGAGGGTGATGTTGAGAATTCTCGCCGCCGCCTGGGGGATATTTTGGGTTGGCGTTGCGCTTGCCCAGGCCACGGAAACAACAAATAGGACCGACGCGCAGGTTTTTCAATTCAAGTTCGATCCGAACAAGCCCCTGGTCTATGCGGCCGAGTTGAAGAAGGCGGACAACAGCGACACGGACGTCGGGCTGCGAGACTCGACCAAACGAAGCACCGTTGAGACGCGTTACCGTATGCGGTTGACGGCCACGGGAACGAACCAGGACGGGACGTTGGCAGTTTATTTTGAGCCATTCGACTATGACGAGGACACGCACTCCCTTGGGTCGGGCGGCCAGGTTGACTCGACGATTCACAACCTGAGCATTGTGAGCAAGCAAAATGGGATCACCATGGTTGACACGGACAAAGGCATTGGACTTGGAGAGGCGGAAAATCTCAAGCTTGCGGTGTATCCCCGGCTGTTGAGCGGTTTTATGGATTTTTACCCGACGGGCACGATTAAAGGATACGAAGGAGATTTGCCGTTTATAGATTCGTGGCAACAGCAACTGAAGCTTACCAGCAACATGTTCGATATCGTTTTTCCGGCCAGACCGATTGCCGTGGGCGAGAGCTGGACAAATTATTACACCTTAAGGAAAGCGGGGTCTGTAAGCCTCTGAGGCCAGGGGGTCATTCAGCCTTGGACTTTTGCCCGGGACGCGGATGAAGAAACAACCAATGGCACTGTGGCTGTATTCAGCCTTCTGATGGCGAGCGACTGCAATGACATTGAAGGATCTCTTGAGCGGTTTGGACAACAGACGGCCATTGCCGTTCCCAGATACGACGAAAACATAAGCGGGACGTTCAGATTCGATCGAAAGCGGGGTTGCCTCGTTAGCATGAGCACGTCCGGCCGCCTGCACTTTGATTTGAACATGGTCGTTAGTGGAAATTCAGTTGAAAGCCATAGCGACACGGAGATCCGCACATCGTTCGACCTTCTTTCGCAATAGAGTCAGCAGGGCGTATTCTTTTGTATAGGTGGCTGGCCATGGGAATGCGAGCAAAATAGCCGGGTGGAGCGGCGGGTGGCGATGGATGGTATGACCTTTGCGGGAGACTGGCACGTACAGCCGCGAATTAGTCAGAGTTATGAAAGTTTTGGGACGCTGCGACAATTATTGCTCCATGACAATGGCGGCGCAGCGCGTGGGGATGTGGACGGCGCCGGCGGCGGGTCGGGCATCGGGGTCGTCCGGTGTTGCGACGACCAAATTTCCAGCATTAGGGATGGTCACTGTGGCGGCGATGGCTTTGCCGCCGGTGTTTACCACGACAACGGCGCGTTTGCCCGCAGGCGAGTCGAATACAGAATAACGGAACGGTCCATCAGCCGTGACGGTGGCACCCAATGTGTCACGAAATTGGGCGTTCCACAGATAGTCTTTGTAGCGTCGGCGCAAGTCATCAATTTTTTTTCCGTAGGCCAGCGTCAATGGGAAATCGGTGATATGGCCTTTGTAATAGTACGGTTCATACTCAATGACGTATCGGTCCATGAGAATCAGATTCAAGGATTCCCGGTCGTCGAATCCGCTCACACCCGCCAGCACGAGGCTATTTGTAGTATCGAGATATTGGTTAAAGGGCACTGTGGTGATGCCCGTTTCGGAAACCGGATAATACTGCATCAGCCAATCCTCGGGACCTTCCCCAGCAAAGATGAAGTCCGGACTCACCTTGTCCGCGGCGGCGCGCAACGCCTCCGACAAGGGTAAATCGCCGCCATACACGTATCCGGGTGGAGTATAGCCGTGGTTTGGCGCCCAGCTATAGAGGACATCGGCATGATGGCAAATTTCGTCCCAAAGCCATCCTTCCGAGCCGAGGGCCAGGATTTTCTGAAATTCTCTTTCCGCGATGGCGCGATAGGCGGGGTCCTGAAAATCCATCACGGCGCGGCGATGGACTCCGATGCCGGCCAATTGGGTTGGGGTCACGTAGGCGTATCCGCCTTGCTCGTAGCGCCGGCCATACGGATCAGTACACTGGTATTTGTACAACTCATTGGAATACCATGACGTGGTGAGGTCGGCCCAATTGAGTTTTGCAAATAGAATCACTTTGACACCCATGCTTTGGACCTGGGCGATGGCGTCATGCCATTGCTGCCACGTGCCAAGTCCGGGGTCGGTGTCCTGCGAAGGATCGTCCGCATCCTGGCCGCCGATGTTCCAGCCCACCACTTGAACGGCTCGCACGCCGTTGGCGGCCCATTCGCGGCCATATTGCACGAACTCGGAGTAAGGAAGCCCGTAGTCCTGCTCGGGGGTGGTCATGCGGATCATTGTCCAGGAATGCACCTGCCGCGCCCAATTTGGGATGTGTGGTTCCTTAAACCAGGTGGAACGCCAGGCCTTGTAACAATCCAGGCCCGCATGCCAGTCTCCGGCATAACAGCGCATGACAACGGGCGCCATTTGGGCGGTGGTGTGAGGATGAACATAAACAAAATGCGTGGTCTGAAATTCCAGGCGCGGCGGATTGGCGGTCGAATGGGCAAAACCATGATGTTCAAAAACAAAATTGAGCAAATAGGGTTGCGAGGGGTTCTTGAACTCCACATAAATACCCGCGTTTGTGGATTGAATGAGGCAAAAGAGGCTTTGTTTGGACATGATTGTGGCGCCTTTTGAAAGGTCGTCCCGCTTCAGATCGCCATAAAAAGTGTGATTCGACCACATCGGAGCGCCGGCCCGGGGCGGATTAAGATCGCCCAGGCATGGGAATTCGACGGTGGAAACCATGAGGGAAGAATCGTTCGTCACGCTGGCGTCAAATGTTAAGGTATCATTGGCAAGGGAGACTGTTGCGGTGAGTGTGATGGGCAAAGTGTCGCCGCGTTCGGTGACCAGGTTTTGCCATTTGAGCCGGACCTGCCGAAGCGAGAGTTTTTCGACCTCCACAGCATGTTGCTTCTGCCCAAGGACGATATTGTCCTGCCGGCCGTCGGGTGATTGGGCGTCGAGCCAAAATGAAATGCCGAGTTTGGGACGGCTTTCGATAGTCCATTGCGGTGATTTGCTTTCAAGATAGGTCAATGCGCCTGATTTGGAATCAAATGAGATGACCCAGGAATTATCTTTGAGAGTGATTTCGCGGCCAAAGGCGGGAAGGGTTGCCAGGACGACGGTTGCAAGGAGAATGACAACAAGGGTTGAAGCGTGGGAGCGCGAAGCCCGAAAGCAGTCGGAGCAGTGGCGGCAAAGCATTGAAGCGTTGTTCATTTGCGATTTTACGATTGACGATTAGCGCGGGCTGCCGAGGATTCGAGAGAGTTTCTGTCCATTTCGCCAGTCGCCCTGATAGCATTTGAGGATGACCGGGGCCAGTGTGGCATTCGAATGCGGGCCGGCAAAAATAAAATGGCAGACGCGAAATTCCAGATGCACCGGAATGCCGGAGATTTCGTCTTCCGGCGGCACGAGCGCGGTGACTCCGGAAATGACGCCGGGATGTTGCTCGAAGACATACTGCACCCGGTAATTGGCCGGCCCTGCCGTTCCAACATATAACCCGTCGTTCGGGGCCTGAATCAGACAAAAATGACTGTTTTTCGGCTCGAGCATCTTCGTCGGCCAGGTTACGCCCCAATATCCTTTCTCGTTGCGGAAGTGGGGATACAATTCGTCCGGTTGCAAACGCCCGCGCAGCCTAGTGTACGCCGCCAGCGATGAATCGCGCGAAGGCGCATTGAAATCACCGAAAAACGGATAAGCAATGGTTTCGACTGTCAATGGCGAATCGTTTTTCAACGTCGCCGCAAACGTCAATTTGCCATTGTCCAGCGTGACATCCGCTGTTAGAGATATCGGCAGCGCGCCGCCGTTTTCACTGATCAAATTGTCCCAGCGCATGCTGAGTTCGTGATCGGAGAGTTTCCTGATTGCCGCTACTTGCTGTTTTTGGCCGAAAACGGGATTATAACGGCGGGTTGGAAGGGGGGCATAAAGCCGGAACGAGACACCCAGTTCCGGACGCCGTTCAATGAGCCAATGCGTTGATTTATCTTCGAGCCGGGTCAGGGCGCCTGAACTGGAATCAAAGGAAACCGATAACGCGTTGTCGCGCAGGGTGATGTTGCTGGCATATAACGGGGCCGAGATGGCGAGGATGGCGAAAATTACGTTGAAGCGTGAACCTCGAAAGCTTTTGAATCGGTTTGGCCTTTGCAAGAACCGTGATTCGGACGGGCAGATGCGAGATATTCCGCCCGGGACGTTCGGTTCATGGCGTCGGGAAAATCCCGCGGCACGCGACGGCGAAGATTTCATTTACGAATCAAAAATTACGATTTATCAGCGCGAACAATAGGCGGCAAGAGGATTACTGCTTTTCCATCCACTCAATTTTTGAGACAACGGCATTGGCTCCGTCGCGGGCATTGATAATCCGAACCTGCAGCATTCCTTGCGCGGTTTCGTTGGAATCAACGGGGACCTCGACCCAGCGCCCGTTCTGGAAGTGATCGAAGGTCCCCACCGTATTTCCGCCGACGAGAATCGTTTCCTTTCGGCCGCCTTGATAATTATCCGGATCAATGATGTAAAGACGAAGGAGGCCCTCGGCGCCCCTGGGCGAATTCAATTGAAAACGAAGTTCTTTGGAATTCTGGCGGCAATAGTACGTGTCGCTCGCCCAGCCGCTCCATTGCTCGCTCTGGCCAATCCAGGAAATGGAATAGCCGGGCTGATTGTAAATCATTTCGCCGCCGGGATAGCCGCAGCACAGGAACAATTTTCCGCCATGCGCTTTGAAGTCATCCATTGAAGCGTAGCCGGTTCCTCCAGGGCTGAAAAATGTTTCAGGAGCGGGTTCGCGCCGGGCGGGTAGGAGCATTGCGGGCAGAACGGCCGGTCTGGCCTGATACCAATACACGGTTGAGCACAATTGCAATAGCGTGAACGGTTTTGAAAAGCTTCGGCGCCAGCCGTTTTCAGTGGCGCCAAACCCGATGGCGACCTTCAACGATTTGTTAAAGCTGATTGAATCCTGAAGGAAAAAGCGATAAGCCGCCGCGCCGTTGGTGTGGAAGGGAAACCAGCCCGTCAATGGAAACATATTTTCGGTGGCAGGAAATCCCCAACTGAAACCAAACGAATCCTCCAGCCCTTGAAATTCAACGGAGGCCTTCGTTTCACCGTCAATGTAAAACTTTTCGTTTTCGTCCACGACCGGGCGATTATTGGAGTGGAGTTGGCGAATGGCGATGTTCCAGCCGATCAGTTTGCCTTTGCCGGCGGTGTTAAGGGCGATGTATTCCTTTTTGCCCAACAGTAATGATTCCTGCCGCCAACTCGCGCAAAAATAACCGTCATTTCGAGGCATCTTTTTCAGCGCGCGATAGCAGACATAGGAATAGCAGGGCATCATGCGCTGCAACTCGTCTCCGGCGGGCACAGGTCCGTCGTAATCCAACTCGACTTTGGCCGATTTGCGGAAAGGCATGGGAAAATAGCAATTGAATCCACGGCGCACATTGACCAGGGCTGTATTGACAACCTCGCGTTCGCCGTTTGGGTCACAAAAGAAATCCACCAGGGGGCAGTCCACGCTTGGATTGGTTTCGCCATCCCAATAAATGCGCAGGAGCAGATCACGATTGATGGATACGGCGTCCGAATGATGATGCTGCGGATAGGCAAAATGCATCATCGTGATTTCGGCCGGGCCTTTGAGGTTTGCCACAACCACGCATTTGGTGGTTTTGAACTGCACGTCGAGTGGATTTTCGCCCCAAAGCGCATTAATGGCTTTGGTATCGCCGGGCGTGAGCTCGGCCAAACCTTGCGATGGCCATGTTTGCGCATGAATCGGCCCTGTGACGGCAACCAGCGCGATGGGTATCCATCCTAACAACCTCCTCACGTTGTCTCCCGAATGCAGAAATTTCACGGATAAGGCGCGCTGCCATGTTGAGTCACCCAATTGTAATCCGCCGCGTTAAACCCTACCCCGGGGCTAACCCATCCTCCATTTGGACCTCTGGCAGGCTCGCAAATGCCGATTTTCAACGTCGAATTCCAACCGGTGACCCATTTGTGATATTCCACATGGCCGTCCGCAAAACTAAAGTTATCGCCCTGAGTATGTTCGCTGGCGGGTGTGTCCGCCCACCCGGATGAATTGGCCCCCCAAGCGATACAGCCATTGTTTATACTGTCGGCGTTTTCTTCGCAAAACACCCAGGCATCCGCCACATCAGGGCCCTTTAATCGTGTTCCGATGTCCGTGAGCTTTTGGTAGCCATAACGGCCACCGCCCCACAGGACTTCGTCAAGGGGCCAGCCTTGCTTGATTTTCAGTTGGTTTTCCCCGTCCCCTTCCATGCAATAATTGATAGAATAGCTGCGAACCCGCTCGTATGACACACTGTTCTCGGTACACTTGAGGTTGTCATCCGGGCACTTGAATATCTTCACCTGGTATTGGCAGTAAGGACCCGTCAACGCCTGCACCAGATAGGTCGTGTTTGTATTGTCCGGATTCGGATCCGCCCAGCTTAAGTAGCCGTTGCACCAGTTCTGAAGATTTACATTGGCGCCGACCCCGTAGCCCAGCCCCTTTGCCGCCGGATTCGACATGATTTTATCGTTATTGTCGACCGTATACGTGACCCATGCCAGCCCCAATTGTTTCAGGTTATTCATGCAATAGATCCGGCGCGCCCGCTCCTGGGCAGAGGCCAAAACCGGCAGTAGAATAGCCGCCAGGATAGCGATGATGGCAATTACTACCAGCAGTTCAACGAGAGTGAACCCGCGATGCCGCTCCGGCACGTCAATGTTTTCGCCGCGCCGCCGCGCCGCGCCGCGCCAGGGAAATGCGGCGGGGGCAAGGGCGGATCCCCACTTGAACCGCATCCTGGTCGCAGACGTCGAATAACCGCTTTTCATTTTGTCGTCACTAAGACTTCGTCATTCATTGCCGCCCATTATTGCGATAACGGCAAAGCCAGCCGGAAGTACTCGGCGCCCCCGCCAATCGGAACTGTCACCATGTACACGCCATTGGTCAGAACCACAGCGTTGGGCACATTCACCCAATTCGTCGTTGTCAGGCTGGAGTTTTCCTGGAGCGTGTAGCCTACGACCGCGCCGGGCCACATAATGACGGCGTTGCTCTTGCTTCTTTCTATGGCCTGCGGCGGGACGCTCACAAACTGGAAGTTTTGGATCGTCTGGGTGGAGTGGTTGCCGCCATAAGAACCGGTAAACCCAACGTAGGCTGTATCCGAATCCAAAACCTCTGTAATGTCGCCCACGACGATATTCGTGCTAAACGTAGCCGCGTTAACTTCATTTGACAGCGACAACGCCATATTCCCGTCAGCATAATTGATCGCGACGTCTACCAGGCCGTTGGTCAGAATGACACTGCCCGGACTGGTCGTCTGGCCGATGGAGCCATCTTCACCAAAGGCATAACCCGACCCGCCAAAACCGTTGCCGGGATAGATATTCAATTCCAGCGCGACACTGGGCGTAATGCCCGTGTAGCCGAGGTCCCCGCCGCCTGAGCCTATGGCCGCGGTGCCTCGCGGATCATCCTGGAGACAGAAGGTAATGCCATCCGCCAGCGGGAACGTATCGATGGCCTGCGCCTGATAGGTAAAGGACGCTTCAAATGCGCCCACGTATTGTGGAGTCTGGAAAAAGTACGTTGAATTGCCGGTTGCGGGAGAAACGCCCGTCAGGGTCAGGATGCCGCCGGACAAAAATGAGCCGGCGTTTGCAGTCCACCCGGCTCCGGAGGTTCCGTAGAAGCTCAGCGGGAGAACGCCGGCAATCATCAGTGGCGCTACGCTGCTGGTAACGGAACCGGAGTTATTGGTAACGACCAATTGATAATCGCCAATGTTGGCGATTTGGGCGTTGGCGATGGCCAGCGCGGTGTTCGTGGCGCCGGAAATCTGGCTATTGTTCATCAGATTCACCCAACTGGTCCCGTTGACCGAGTACTGCCAGTGATAGGACAGCGGTATTTCGCCATAGACAACGGCGGAATTTGTGACGTTCTTGCCCAAAAGCGCAAAGAACGGACTTTGAATGTCCACGCCAAACAGCGGTGCCCCGGTATAGACGGTGACGACCGCAGTCGCCGAGTTGGTGACTCCGAAGACGTTGCTTGCTGTCAGATAGAAATTCTCGCTGGTTTGAATGTTGCTGATGACGAGACTGGCGTTTGTTTGACCCGCAATGGGGTTTAGGGTGCTTGCGTCATACCATTGATAAGACAATCGAGGCGAGCCACCGATTGTCGGAGCAATGGTCAGAGTGGCTCCGCCATCCACATTTGTGTTGCCGACGGGCTGGTGGATGAAGAATGGCGGAATGCCGCCAATGTTATACATCGTGACAACCTGATTGGATGAGAAGGCATAGTTATAAATCGCCACGTCGTTAAGGAAACCATTGAATTGTTCGCCGCCGATGGCTACCGCCGAGTCCCGGGCGCCGATCTCGATCGGGACCGGGCCGACGCTCAGAATGCCGCTGCCTTCGGCGAGTGTGCCCGAGCCGACAAGCTGGCCGTCAACGTAGAGCAATAACAGGCTGTTAGTTTCGTCGCACACACCAACCACGTAATGCCAGTTCGCATCGCTGCCCAAATTCACGGTGCTGGATGCCTGATAGTAATTGCCGGTCAGGGCATCGCGCACGACGAACCGCAGATCATTGCCCGGAGCGCCTTCATCGAGCGTGAATTGTTCAGCGCCCCAATGCCCCTTGCTCACCAGACCGCCGTTGGCCGCCTGCGCATGGATGTGGTTTGCATCGCCATTGGCCCACGTGGCGACCGTAAATTCGCCGTTCCCGCCCACCGGCGTGGAAAAGTCAAGATTCGTTTGAATCAGTCCGGCGTACGCGGGAGCGACCTGGCCAAAGAGCGTCGAGGTTTCTGTCGGGTCGGTTACCGGATTATAACCGGTGCCGCCAAGAGCATTGTCCAACACGACATTGGTGTACTGGCCATTGTTGCCGCTTTCATAATCATCGCAAATTGTCCCATCATTGCCTGCCTCGTTGTCAGGCGCTTCATTCAACCGCCAATAACCAACCGGCTGAGCGGCCAGGACTGCCTGCGGGAATGGGGCAACGGGCGCCGGTTGGTAAGTAACCGCCCATACCATGCTGGTCACCGCCCCAAAGCCGTTGGTGACAACGCAGTAAAAGTTGGTTGGGCTGTTTAACTGGCAATTCGTAAAGGTCATGCTTGCGTTCGTCGCCCATGGCAGCGGCACGCCGTTGGCCAGCCATTGATACGAAATGGGCGGGGCGCCCGCGGTGGTCACCGAGAAAGTCGGGGTCGAACCCGTGAAATTGGTCCCGGCGCTATTTGTTCCGCCATACAATATTATTGGGCTTGTATAGGATATTGGATATTGCGCTTCGAGCACCACACTGGAAACAACCGTCAGGCTCACCACCGAACTGGTCACCGCGCCGTATACGTTGGTAATCACTACGAAATAATTGGTGTCCGCGTTGCTGAAGGCTACTGGATCAATGATTAAGTTCGAATTGGTGGCGTCGCCGATTGGGACGCCATTTGTGAACCATTGATACGAGTATGGCGCTGAACCTTCAACGGCCACAGAGTTGGTGAACGCGCTGTTGAGGCCCACGACAGCCGCGACAGGCTGTTGGAAGATGGTCGGCGCGGGCTGGGCCGTGAAAAAGAGGGTTTGAAGCTGGCTGAATGTCAAAATATTCGTGAAGAAGGCCACGTGCGCCACTTCACCCGCGAAATACTGCTCACTCACTTGATAAGACGACTCATTGGTGGGTTCAATGTACGTTGCATCCGGCGCGCCCCCGATCCAAGCGTCTATCGTATTTCCGGGAATGGGATTGGTGTTCGCCGCCACCGTGTTATAAAGTCCGGCATCCAGATAAACAGCCACATTTTGCCCACCATTAATGGTGCCGCCTTCAAGCGCATACATATGCCACTTGCCATCGTTGGCATTGAACGTGGAGGGAGGAATATTCGGCTGCGTTCCTACACCCTCGTATCCGTACACTGTGCCCAGTTTCATCTGGGCCTTCCACGACTTATCGCTATGACTTGCCATGCAGTTATAACGGCCGCCCAGAGTGTCCATTGGATTTCCCCTGAACCAGCCGACAAGCGTGAAGTTGTTGGATACGCCTATTGGATTTAACAACGTGCTGTAACCCGCATCCACCGCCCCAACCAGGCCATTGAACGCGCATGCATTCGTAAACGTCCCGAATCCGGGATAAGTCGGTCCAGCCGCCCCGGGTACTGTCCCCGGTTGATAAACACCGGCATCTGCCCCCTGGCCGCCTGTGTTAAAGTTCGTCATTCCTGCCGCACCACTTCCATAGTTCACCGCCGGAGGCAAGCCGTTCAATACCGGCGTCCATTTCGGCGCGTCCATCCGCCAGTACATGTACGGATTGTCCGCCAAAATAGTAGCGTTGTACTGGCCCAGTCCGTTGGTCGCGGCGTTGTAATGGTTGGAGATTTGAAGAAACGTCAACGCATTGGTGTAGATGGCCACTTCATCCATCCACCCGCCAAAATTATGATTGCCGTTGTAGTTGCGGGTTTCGCCAAACACAATCGGGTCCCAGGTATCCGGCGTGAACTCCGCATTCGCCACCAGCCCCGCGGAGCCAAAATAACTCTCTCCACCCGCGCTGTTTATCGGAATCTGGTAAACCATGGCGTTTGTGCCGCTATACGCAGCAGCCAGGTTTGTGCTGAACATATACATCCAGCAATTGGTGCCATCGAACACACTGACCATGTAAACCCATGAGTTCTGATAACCCGCCGCACCGCCTGCAAGCCACTCGCCGGCAGCCGCATTGGTCAGTTCCGCTTCCGCGCCGCCAAGGTTGCCGTTGCCGTTAAAAACGTGGAAACCAAAGCACGATGGGCTGTTGGGCGAAGCGGTTCCCCGGTACGCCGCATAATTTTGAACCAACGACCAGCCGAAATCGTTGGCCGAGCCGTTGAGGCCGCCAGAACCAATCCCCGCAGTTTGGTTTATGATGCCACTGTAACCGCTCGCCTCCGTCGCGCGCACCCAACATTCCACCGTGAATGGCTGGCCGGGCGCCAATGAAACTCGGTTGTCTGTCGTGGGCACCAGCATGCCCGCGTTGCCGCCGCTAAGAAAATCCCGGGAGCCATCCGCGTCGCCCAAAATCGCCCCGATGTTCGTGGCGATCACCGCCGAGCTATAATAATAGCCGTTGGCAATGGTCCCGAGCGACCCGTAGTTGGTCTCCATATCGTATCTGGGCGGTTGCACATTCTCCTGCAACGGCCAATACGCTACCGGTTTCAGCGCCATGACCGCGTTCGAGTAAGCGGATTGCGCTCGCGATGCAGGCACCGCAAGAAGCAGGGCCGATCCGGTCAAGACCGCAGCGGATAGTTTAAGGGATTTGATGTTCATGATGTTTTCGGGGATTGGGGATTCAATTAATCATTCGCAGCGGTAAAGCGTCTAAAACGCCGCGACGACAGACTTCGGGACGAAGGGCATACGCACAAAAAGCCAGAAATCAAATAACCTGTCAATAGCAAAAAACAAAAAATATAAAATATTTTACTATATTCGGGTTGACATCCCGTTCCTTGGCTCGGATAATCAAAAAAATTCATGATTTATAATTTTTGGGTATTATCCAGCAAACGTTAACCATAAAGGGCTTATGCCAGCGGCTTCTCCCATCAGTATTCCACGCGCCAGCGCCATTGAATCTCCCGCGCAACCGGTCGCGCTCGGTCCGGTTCGCCAGCGGGCACTGCGCGAATCAGTTTTTGAAGTCCTGCTTTTGGCCATCGTGCGCGGCCAGATGAAACCCGGGATTTGGTCGAACCATAAATCGTTGGCCGAGCAATTGAATGTCAGTGTCACCCCGCTCCGCGAGGCACTCCAGGAATTGGCCGCCTGCGGCATTATCGAGAACCATTATAATCGTGGAACAATCGTCCGCCCGTTCGGGCCGCCGCAACTTTTCGAGATTTTTCAGGTTCGGGCGATTCTCGAGGCTGAGGCCACGCGATTGGCCTGCGAGCGGATAGACGCGGCGACATTGACTGAACTTAAAACCCACGCAATTGAACTCATTTCCAAAGATTCTGCGGATTGGACATCATTGGTTGTTGCCAGCGATGACAATTTTCATACTTCCGTTGCCAGCTTTTGCGGCAATCAACGGCTCAAAGAGGAAATCTTCCGCTACCGCTCGCTTCTCACGTCCATTCGTTGCGCCGTGGCCGATCATCACTACCCGTTCGACCTGGCCTTGCCCGAACATGTTGCAGTTATCGAAGCGCTTTCAAATCGTCAACCCGACGAAGCGGCCCTGGCGATGCACCGGCACATTTCGAGTTCGGCCAAAATTTGCAGCGATCTACTGTTCCCCGAAATCAAGACAAAGAATTGAAATCAAATTCAAAAATGGCAGGGACGGCGCGCTGCGCCATCACCGCCCGTACAGCGGGCGGAATTTGCCCGATCCGATATCGTTGCGCCGCCCAACGTGGCGCGGACAGCGCAGCGCGCTGTCCCTGCCAGTAACGAACACGCGGCAAATAACCAGTGAAAGAAACAAGAAATTTCCTGGCTTCTCTCGGTTATCCCGAGGGTGATCTCTACAGTCTTCCTTCTTCTTCAAAACGATTTCCAGACGGGGCGCAATACCGCGTGGAATTGCCCAGCGTGGAAGGCCCTGCCGCCCTGGCCGCGACGTTTAAGGAGATTGACCGTTTTGGACTTACGATCCATCGCATTTCGCAAGGGAGCGGAATCATGCTTTTGACTGATGAGGAG
>JBOHXA010000406.1:0-19069 GCA_050737335.1 Limisphaerales bacterium
TTGGACAGCATTTGTCCAACCCCCTCTGTCATGTTGTCGCGGAAGAAAGGTTAATTATGACTACAACGAATGCGACAAATGAACAACTGGAACTGGGATTTCACGGCGCCAAACGGTGCGTCAAACCGACCGGACGGCGAGGCCGCATCGCCCGCGCGGGCTGGTGGTTTACGCAAATGCGCGCCGTGGTGAGTCGTGCCGCGGAAGTGGCGCAGCCGCGCCCCGAACAAATCTGGATTCCCGGCGCCAGCCGCGAAGTGAAGATTTGACCGCTTATTTGACGCGGTTATCCAGCGCGAAATTCAGCATTATTACGTTCACCCGCGGCTCGCCGAAGACGCCCAGGTCGCGGCCGCGGGTGTTTTCACGCACCAGTTCGCGCACTGCGTCCTGGCTTAGGCCGCGCGCTTCGGCAACGCGCGGGATTTGCAACTCGGCGTTGGCCACGCTGATGTCCGGGTCAAGCCCGCTGGCCGAATCCGTCACGGCATCGGCAGGCACCGGCGCGTTTGCTGCCAGGCGATTGTCAGATCGGTACGCGGCAATATTTCGCATAATATTGGTATAGAGTGCGCCCGAAGTGGGGCCCAGATTACTGCCCCCGGACGACGTGGGATCATAACCATTTGCGCCCGCGGCGGACGGCCTGGGATGGAAATACTTGTCAGCCGTAAAGCTCTGGCAAATCAATTCCGACCCCCTGATCCTGCCGAATTTGTCAATTATCAGGCTGCCATTGGCCTGACGCGGGAACACTGATTGTCCTATCGCATACACGATGAGCGGGTAGGCGCCGCACACGAAAATGCCAAAGAAAATCGTTGCCGCGATGGAACGGCCAAATTCAGTGAAAAACTTTTTCATTGGCTTTTGAATCAATTGATTATGCGCAAGGCGACGATGATAAGATCAATGATCTTGATGCCAATGAACGGCAGAATGATACCCCATGCACCGTAAATCAGGAGGTTGCGCCGCAGGATTTGCGCCGCTCCCAGCGGACGGAATTGCACGCCGCGCAACGCCAGGGGAATCAGCGCGATAATTATCAGCGCGTTGAAGATGACCGTGCTCAGGATGGCGCTGTCCGGGCTGTGCAATCTCATGACATTCAACGGCTCAATCACCGGGAAGGTGGCCATGAGCATAGCGGGGATAATGGCGAAGTATTTGGCAATGTCGTTTGCGATGCTGAACGTCGTCAGCGAGCCGCGTGTAATAAGCAGTTGTTTTCCAATTTCAATAATTTCCAGCAGTTTGGTGGGATTCGAATCCAGGTCCACCATGTTACCGGCCTCTTTGGCGGCCTGGGTGCCGGTGTTCATTGCCACGCCCACGTCGGCCTGCGCGAGAGCTGGCGCGTCGTTTGTGCCGTCGCCAATCATGGCAATCATGCGTCCGCCTTGTTGTTCCTGGCGGATAAGCGCGAGTTTGTCTTCCGGTTTGGCCTCGGCAAGAAAATCGTCCACTCCCGCTTCGCGAGCGATGGCCGTGGCGGTCAACTTGTTATCGCCGGTAATCATTACCGTGCGAATACCCATCGCGCGAAACCGTTTGAACCGGTCTGAAAGGCCGCCTTTAACGATGTCCTTCAAATGCACCACGCCCAGAACGCGCTTTCTGGTGGCGACCACCAGCGGGGTTCCCCCGGACAGCGAAATGCTTTCCACAATCTGCTCCACCTCCGGCGGCAATTTACCTCCGGAAAACTGGCGGATGGAATTTGCCGCGCCTTTGCGGATCATTTCACCATTGAAGTTGACGCCGCTCATGCGGGTCTGCGCGGTGAACGGCACAAACTGCGCATTTGCCATTTCATGAATCGTCCGCGCGCGAATTCCAAATTGTTTGGCCAGGACAACAATGCTGCGGCCTTCAGGCGTTTCATCGGCGAGCGACGCCATTTGCGCCGCGTCCGCCAATTCCTGCTCAGTGACACCGAGCGTTGGCATGAAGGCCGTGGCCTGCCGGTTGCCCATCGTGATGGTGCCGGTTTTATCGAGCAGCAACACGTCCACGTCGCCGGCCGCCTCCACGGCCCGGCCGCTCATGGCGAGCACATTTTTTTGAAGCAAACGATCCATGCCCGCGATACCGATCGCGCTCAGCAACCCCCCGATAGTTGTGGGGATCAAACAAACCAGCAAGGCAACGAGCACCGCATTTGAAAAATTCGTATGGGCATACATCCCGTACGGTTTCAAAGTCACGACCGCCAGCAGAAAAACCACTGAGAGCGCGGCCAGAAGAATCGTCAGCGAGATCTCATTCGGCGTCTTTTGGCGCTTAGCCCCTTCGACGAGTGAAATCATGCGGTCCAGGAAGCCCTCGCCCGGGTTGGCGGTGATTCGGATTTTGATCACGTCGGAAAGCACCCTGGTGCCTCCAGTCACCGCGCTGCGGTCACCACCGGCTTCACGAATGACAGGCGCGGATTCGCCCGTAATGGCCGATTCATCCACCGTGGCCGCGCCTTCGATGATCTCTCCGTCCGCCGGGATTATTTCCGTGCCGCGGACCAGGATCACGTCGTCTTTGCGAAGAGAATCGGCGTCCACGGCTTCAATTTTGTCCGCTTTCCCGTTGCCGATGATTTTATTTGCGGTGGTGCGCGTGCGCGTGGCGCGCAACGCCTTGGCCTGCGCCTTGCCGCGTCCTTCGGCCACCGCTTCCGCAAAATTGGCAAACAGGACCGTGAACCACAACCATATCGCAATTTGCAATACAAACGCGAATTGGCCCCCGGGTGAGCGAAAAACATCCACACTCGTGATGACCGCGCCAACCAGTGTCACAAACATGACGGGGTTTTTAGCCATCAGGCGCGGATCCAATTTCTTGAACGCATCGCCGATCGCCGGCCAGATGATTCTCGGATCAAATATGGAAACCGATTTAGAGGCCATAACATTAGCGCTAGAACAGGAATCCTTTCAGCATTAGAAAATGTTCGACAATCGGGCCCATTGCCAGGGCCGGCAAAAAGGTGAGCGCTCCAACGAGCATGACGGTTCCCACAAGCAGAATGACGAACGTAATCCCGCTGACAGGAAATGTGCCGGCGCTTGCGGGGACGATTCTTTTCTTTGCCAGCGAACCGGCCAGCGCCAACAGCGGCACAATCATGGCGAACCGCCCCAGAAGCATGTCAAATCCCAGCGTGGTGTCATACTGGGGACTATTGGCATTGAGGCCGGCAAATGAGCTGCCATTGTTACCCGCGCAGGATGTGTAGGCATACAACATTTCGCTGAATCCATGCGGGCCATGGTTGGCCAATCCCGCCGCGCCCCATTGGCTCGCGCACGCACAGGCGGTAAAGCCAAGAATGATAAACGCCAATATAACGAAGGCCAGGAGCGTCATTTTTACATCGTACGACTCGATCTTCTTTCCCAGATATTCCGGCGTGCGCCCAACCATCAGCCCGGCGATAAACACCGCGATGATGACAAAAATCAACATGCCATACAGACCCGCGCCGGCGCCGCCGAAAATCACTTCGCCCGTCTGAATGTTAAACATCGGGACCAGCCCGCCCAGCGGGGTGAAGGAGTCGTGCATCGAGTTGACCGCGCCGCATGAGGCATCCGTCGTGACCGTGGCAAAGAGAGCGGAATCGAATATGCCGAAACGCACTTCTTTGCCTTCCATGTTCCCATCCGCCACGGCCACGCCCAGGCGCTGGTGAATGGGATTGCCTTTGGCTTCCGCCCACCAGCAAAGGAGAACGCCGCCCAGAAACAGGATGAACATGGCCGTCCATACGGACCATCCATGTTTTTGATTTTTGGTTTCGCGGCCCAGGTGATACGTCATTGCGCTGCCAATGGCCAAAATGGACAGCATCTGGACGAAGTTCGATAGCGGCGTCGGATTCTCAAACGGATCGGCGGAATTGGCATTCGTATAGCCGCCGCCGTTGGTGCCAAGCATCTTAATCGCCTCCTGGGAGGCGACCGGGCCATGGACGATAGTTTGCGTGAACACCACTTGTTTCAGCATGACCGGGTTGCCTTTGGCATCCACCTCGCCCTTGCCGCTGGCATCGCTCGCCTGCACGAAAACCGTTTGCGGCTCGATGAGCGTGGCGTTGTTGTAAGGCTTGAAATTTTGAATCACACCCTGCGACACCAGAAACACAGCGTAGAGAATGCAGAGGGGCAGCAGCAAATAGAAGATGATGCGGGTAATGTCCACCCAAAAATTCCCTATTGTTTGCGTCGTCGCCCGCGCAATCCCGCGCACAAGCGCCGCGGCGACGGCGATGCCGGTGGCGGCGGAAAGGAAGTTGTGAAACACGAGCGCCACCATTTGCGAGAAATAGGACATCGTGGATTCGCCGGCATAACTCTGCCAATCGGTGTTCGTGAGAAAGCTTACAGTGGTGTTGAATGCCAGATGCGGGGTCAACGCGGAAAGCCCCTGTGGATTCAATGGCAAATGTTCCTGAATCCGCAAAATCACGTAACTGGCCAGGCAGCTAACGAAGCTGAAAATGAGCAGGGCAAATGCATACTGTTTCCATTCCTGCTCTTCGGACGGATCGACTCGCAGCACGGCATATGTCAACCTCTCCAGCGGGCGCAGTACCGGGTCCAGCCAGGTCCGCCCATTCGCATCCAGGACGCGATTAATGTAAAGGCCCAACGGCTTGGTGATGAGGAGCAGTGCGGCAATATAAATCAGCAGTTCCAGCCATTGGTGCGCGTTCATCGCTTGTCCTTTAAAATTTTTCCGGACGCACCATGGCAAAAATCAGATAACCGAATAGCGCAATGGAAATGATTCCCAGGATGATGTTTTCGGCGTGCACAGGCGTTAAAGCTTTTCACAGCCGATAACGTAAAGCATCAAGGCTATGAACCCCCCAAACATTAAAGCGATGAAGAGTGCGTCCAACATATATTTAACTGCCGCGGCCATGCTTTGCACGCCATGCGGCACATTTCATTTACATCGGGTGAACTTGGTTGCTACGGACTTCGTAGCACAGAGGCTCGCCCTTCCAAATGCCTGCGAGATTAGCTGTCGGGCTTGGCCTTGAAAGTGGCCTTGAAACCGGTTACCCGGCCTCGTTCGCCCCGTCCTAAAATACCTAAGGAGTTCGGGTTTCCCGCACCCAGCCTCAGGAAGAAGCCAGGTCTCGGCTGCAACGGTCAAAGTAAACCATAACGTTTGTCGGTTGTCAACCCTGCGCGAAATCATCAATTTTATCGTTAAAGAGACAGCCGGGGCGGCCACCTTTTACGTCAGCTAAGACGTCATCGGTTGACAGAGGACGGCCGACTGGGCATCAAATCCGCAGGGTTCGAGGGCAAAGGCGGATACGGTTCGTGCGGGTTCTTCTGATAGAAATACGCGACAGATGAATAATCCGCTTTTGTGTCATCCTCATTGCCGTGTTCAATGGTCACGCGAATGTTCTTGTGAAAGGGAATCGCGTCCTCAATCTGCCAGCGATACGTTGAGACGCGCGAATTTTTCTCGTCCTTGATTGTGCAGCCGTGAAACGGCGCGGAAAAAGGGCCGTGGCTGAAGTACCAGCCGCCTCCAAAATAATCTTCGGTCCCCGTGCCGTTGATTTGTGGAACCGGTTCAGGGTGACGCCAATGTGGCGGCGTTGGCGGGTTTGGATTGGGCTGGTCAATATAGATCATTTCGTCTCCTTCCAAAAACGCCAGTTTGTTTTTTCCCATGTCGAGTCCCTGCATGAATAAAGCCACACCGGCGTAAAATCCTTCGCCCTTTGCTTCCAGAATCGTGTAATTGCGACGTGGTTGAGTGGGATTCTCACGCCGCCAGCACGCGTGAAACTCCAGCATGTTCCGGGGCAGACAACGATAAGTCGTGTAATCCACATTGTAATAAAACGAGCCGATCGTTTCGCTGGAACGGTTCTCCAGGGTCCATCGGGCGTGAGTGTGGAAAGGCATCGGCCAATAACAGTTGTACCCGCCGCTACTCTCGTCCATTGGCAAGGATTTGTAATCCGCTTGCTCGCCAAAGCCGACGCCAAAGAAATCGCCAATCGGGCATTCCACGCTTGGATTGGTTTCATTGTCCCAATACATCCGCAAAATGACCTGGCGCAATGATTGCACGTTCCGGGGACTGATCGTCATCCAAAATCGGTGGATTTCCCCCGCGCCGGCCTGATCCAAAAGCGTAACGGTTGTGCCGGGGGGGACGGTAACAAAATCCCTGTTTCCTCCGGTGCGGTCCCATGAACCGGCATGCATGGCCGTTCCAGGATGCGGCTGCGGCAGCGATCCCAGTGGCGAAAATGCGGGGTCATTTGCGTCAGGATAACAGCATTTGCAGCCGGTAATCACAAGCAGCGCGGCGGCAGCCGCCCATAACGATTTGGCCTTGAACATAAAAATTTTAACGCGTGATTTCAAAACACAGCCATCCATGGGATTTTTTAAAAAAAAGACCGGAATGTTTGATGATGCCCTGCCACAAGGCAGAGATGAAAAAAACACAACAAAATCATTCCAGCCGCCGCAAAATTGAACCTGTTGCGGCAGATTTGCAACTTCATTCCTGACTTTCTGGCGCCGAAATTGGCCGGGGCTGCCGGGGATCCAACTACGCCGCGATCAACTCGTCCTTGCGCTCAGGCCGTTCGCAGCGAATCCACCCGGCGCCGTCACGCCGCGGCAAGCTAAGCGCTTCGGCCGTGCATCTGAATATGCCCATAATAAACGTGCGTATCATATTCAAAGTCAACCAGCCCATCCCGTTGCCACGCCTCAAAAATCCGTTTTAGTTCGGCGATCATTTCTTCATGCTTCGGCTGGCCGGCAACTGGCGCGTAGGACGATGAAAGCAGCCGCCCTTTAACGCCTTCAAAATCAAACCGCTGCGCATTGCGGAAGCTTCTGAATTGCGGCGGGTCCCCGAAGAACTCCCGAAGCGCCTCGGGATCATCGGAACGACGGTGATGGACCTGGGCGTAATCAGTTCCAAATTGCTCCAGCAGCCTTTCGTATGCGGCTAGAAACGGAGTGGTGTCGTCCTGCCTATCGTTCCAGATAATGACGACCCACCCGTCCGGTTTTAGAATTCGCGCAAATTCAAGCCGGCATCGGTCAGGATCAAACCAGTGAAACGCCTGTCCGGCGGTGATAAAATCTACGCCGCCGGACGGCAACGTGGTCTCTTCCGCCGACGCTTCAACGCTCGTAAAATTTGAATAATGCATGCGTCGGCCCGCCTCGCGCATTTCCTTGTTTGGCTCGACGCCAAACACGTTGCAGCCGGCTTTCAAAAAAAGTTCCGAAAGTTTGCCGGTCCCCGAGCCGATGTCCGCAATGACAGAACCTTTTGTCAGCCCGCATTCGTCGCGCAGCAGGGTGACGATTTCCGCGGGATAACCGGGCCGATAACGAATGTAATTTGCGACGCGATTGGAGAATCGCGCTTTTGATTGAAGCAAATTGTTACCGTTTGGTTCGTTCATCCATACGACGCTTCCACCTTGGCCGCAACGTCTTTGTATCCGCTGTCAACCTCATAGATGAGCTTGTATTGCTCGATGGCGTCATCTTTTTTGCCCATGTTTTCAAGCACGGCACCGAGGTTATAGGTCATTTCCTTTTTCTCATCATCAAAGATCAGCTTCTCTTTAATGGCGTTTTGGAGCGTGCGAGCGGCGAAATCGAACATTTTCTTTTGCGCGTAGCATTGCGCGAGATATCCCATTGCGGCCAGGCGTTTGTGCGGATTTTGCTGCGCCTTCTGAAATTCCGCAATGGCTTCGCCGTATTTGCCGATTTGGTAATAGAGCACGCCCATCTCGAAGCGAATCCCCGAATCGGTCGGGTATCGCTCGACTCGTTTTTGGCATTCAGACACTTGAAATTCCAATTTGGCCCCCTTGAGTTGCTCCACCTGCGCGGCATGGTCCGGCGCAAAGGGATTGACCTGCTCTATCTGGTGATCGAATTGCCTCACCTTCGTCTTCGCGATGGCCTGCTCCAGCGACGGATCATTGCCCATCTCGGAATTTTTCACCCGGTCATAAAGGGCAAACGCCTGCTCGAACTGCTTTTTATCCGTGTACAATTCCGCCAGGGAACGCGCGAGCTTCAAATTATTCGGTTCGTTTTGAAAACGGCCTTCGTATTCCTTGATCAGGCTTTCGGTGCGGTCTTCGGTTTTGACGACGCGATTTTGCTGTTCCAGCAAAACCGCTTCGTCTTTGTTTTTCAAAACGTCACGGAACGAACCCTTGCCGCTTTCCAATGCGCCGTAGCCGCCCTCGCCGAGTGTCTTGCGCGCGGACATATCCTTAAGCGCCTGCTTTAATTCGCCGTCGAGCGGATTCTCGGCGATCAACCCCATGAGATGCCGTTCGCCCGGCGCGGCGTTCCCGGCTTCCGCGCACGCCAGCGCGTATTCAATCGCCAGGTTCTTGTCCTTGGGCGAATTCTTGATGAGCGTTTCGTAGGATAAGACCGCTGTCCTCGGAAGTTCCAACGCCTTTGCCGCCTCGACAACGATTTTGTGTCCGCCTGAACCATTCGGATCGCTGTTGAGGATTTGCTCGGCAATGACAAGCGCATTGGCCGGATTGGAGCGCAAGGCATACTGGCCTTTGGCAACAAGCGGAGAGGAGCTGGCCCCGCTCATCATCTTCTTGAAAAACCCGCCGCCGCTGCCGGCTTTTTTGAACTGCAAATCTCGCAGGGCCTTGCGGCATTCAAAAAATCCCGGTTCTTTTTCCAGCACCTGGTTGTACAGCGCAATCGCATAATCGGCGTTTTCGCGCTGGGCCGCTTCCTGCGCTTTGGTGTACAGCGTCCGCGCCTCGCGCGATATCTCGTTAATGTTCTTTTCTGCCATGTTGCGTGGTTGGTTAAAAATCGCCTTTCTCCCGAAATAAATCAACTCTATCCGTGTGCGCGCGTAGCCGGACGGGCTTGCGTTTGCCAGAATGAGTCCTCCTGGCAATCCAGGATGGCTCTGCCGCTACCGTTGCAGAGGCCTCATTCACACTGGGCTTTTTGCCGCAGCGCATGGTCGGCCAAGACTAGCGCCGTCATCGCCTCGACCATGGGGACCGCGCGCGGCAATACGCAGGGATCATGCCGGCCGCGCCCCTTCAGGGTCGTATTTTCAAAGCGCATGTCAACCGTATTTTGCGCATGCATGACCGTGGCGACGGGCTTGAAAGCAACCCGAAAATAAATCGTTTGGCCGTTTGAAATGCCGCCCTGGATGCCGCCCGAATAATTCGTGGTCGTAATGACTTTCCCGCCGCGCGCGCGAAAAGGGTCATTGTGCTCGCGCCCGCTCATCAGCGTCCCGGCAAAGCCGGAGCCAATTTCAAAGCCCTTGGACGCGGGCAGACTTAACATGCCTTTGGCAAGGTCGGCCTCGAGCTTGTCAAAAACAGGTTCCCCCCATCCCGCCGGAACGCCTCGCGCGACGCCTTCCACGATCCCGCCGACGCTGTCACCGGCCAGCCGCACTTTTTTCACAAGCCGAATCATCTTTTCCGCCACGGTTGTGTCCGGGCATCGCATGATATTGGATTCCACTTGCGCCATTTTTACCTTGTCCGGGTTCACCGCCGCGGAGATGCGCTGGACCTGTTTGACATAAGCAAGGATTTCGACGCCATACCGCTCGCGCAGAATTTTTTTTGCAACGGCGCCGGCGGCGACGCGTCCAATGGTTTCCCGCGCGCTCGCCCGCCCGCCGCCCTGCCAGTTGCGGATTCCGTACTTGGCGAAATACGTGAAATCAGCGTGGGAGGGCCGAAATTTCTCTTTCATTTCGCTGTAGGCCTCAGGCCGGGCATCCTCGTTTTTGACCCACATGCAAATAGGCGTGCCAAGGGTTTCGCCGTCAAAAGTGCCGGATAGAATCTGGACCGTGTCCGGCTCGCGGCGCGGGGAAACGATCCTGGATTGACCGGGACGGCGGCGCTCCAGGTCCGGCTGGATGTCGGCCTGCGTGAGTTTCAGCCGGGGCGGACAACCGTCCACCACCACGCCCACGCCGCCACCGTGGGATTCGCCCCAGGTGGTTACGCGGAACACGCGCCCGAAAGTGCTTGCCATATTGCAATTGTGCGGAAAATAGGCCCTCGGGTCAATTGCGTAGCCGAAATGCGTGTGTTACAGGGCGCATTCGGGCGCGCCCGCGCATCGGCTCTCGCGCGAAGCGTCTTGACTGAGACGCCGTGAAAATCTACACTCTTGGGCTCTGGCTGGTGGCCATAGCTCAGCCCGGTTAGAGCCCCAGATTGTGGATCTGGCTGTCGCGGGTTCAAATCCCGTTGGCCACCCCAGTCCTTCTATTGGATTTATGGATTGATGGCCGGGCGCTCTATGCGCAGTGAGACGGCCCCCTCGGGGACCTCGGGACCCAAGTTGCCCAAATTGCATTGTTGAACCAAAGAATCCTGATATTGTCAAAGGCTCATGCTTGCAGAAAGTGCCCAAAGCGCTCCCGTGAGGGCTGAAAAACATCACATCACCTTCTTCCGTCAGACGGGTTGGATGCTGATGGCCTCGACCGCCAGCGGCTTCATTATGTATCTCGTGCACCCCGTGGCAACCGGGCGGATAACCGGACGAGGCATGCCGGAGTCGGAATACGGGGTATTTACCGCATTACTGCAAGTAGTGTCAATGATGACGATCCCGGCGGGCGGGTTGCAGACAGTCATTGCGCAACAGCAATCCCGGGCAATCACCGATGAACACCAGCGAGTTATCGCTAGCGAGTTTCGGGGGGTGATGCGGGCCATGCTTGTCATCTGGATGGTCATTGCGGCGCTTGTGGGATTTTTTTGGAATCAATGTCTTACCGCGTTACAAATCCATAATCCAATGGCTCTGGTGATGACGCTGCTCATCGGGTTGGGTTCACTTCTTATGCCATTGGTCCAAGGCCTGTTGCAGGGACGGCAAAACTTTTTGTGGCTGGGCTGGATGACGATTTTCAACGGGGTTGGCCGGCTCGGCGCCGTCGCCATCATTGTCCTGATTTTTGGCGGATGGGCGGCTGGCGCAATGGGCGCTGTATTGGCGGGAATGGGGATGCTGGTTGTGACCGGACTCTGGCAAACTCGGGACGTCTGGCGGATCGGACGCATCGGCGTGAAATGGGGGGATTGGTTAAGCCGGGTGATTCCCTTGACGCTGGGTGTTGGCGCCGCGAATTTCATGCTGAGCGCGGACATGTTGTTTACCCAGCATTTTTTTCCACCCAACCAGACCGGTTTTTACGCCGCCGCCGGCATGATTGGCCGGGCGCTGGTGTTCCTGACTCAGCCGCTCGCGATGGTCATGTTTCCAAAATTGGCGCGTGCAACCGCCACTGGCGAAAAGTCCCAGGCGCTGGTGCTGACGCTGGGAACAACCGTGTTCTGTTGTGGCTGCGCGGCGCTCGCCGCTACGATTTTGCCGTCCTTGCCTTTGCGCATAATGTATCCGAAAGATTATCTGGTCGCAGCCCAATTGGTGCCCTGGTTCGCATGGTCTTTTCTACCGCTGACGTTGTCGCAGGTGATGATTCAGAGTTTAATGGCGCGTTCAAGATTTTTAGCGGTTCCGTTTCTGGTCGCCGTTGCGGTCGGTTACGGATTTGCGTTGGCCCATGTGGGCCGGCATTGTGGGGGCGCGGCCAATACCATGGCTGGATTTCGGTCAATGATCCAAACGATCGGCGTCTTTAACCTGCTGATGTTGGGCGTGTGCGCTCTTTTCACTTGGGCGATACCGGGAAAGACCTTGAACCGTCAAACGTTAAAAGTTTGAAATGTTGATACTGCGGGTCCGGAAATGGCATCCGAACAATCACGCCCGGCGCAGGGTTGCCGATCTGCTGCGCTTCGGGCGTGACATATTGGCCCTGTTGCGGTCAAATTAGAATCAGGTGAACACTGTTCCACCCGTCCTTAAAAAGCCGGGCGCGTCAAAAATCGCGCGCCGGAACCGCAAGATCATTATTTTTCTCGCCCTGCTGATCGTGTTGGCGGCCTTGGGAACTTTTGCAATTTTTGCCCATCACGCTCCGCCTATCATCATCCAATCGGAAAAAGTGGCCCGGCGCAACGTCACACAAATTGTCGTGGCAGACGGCACCATCCAGTCGGTGGTGCAGGTCAGCATCAGTCCGGAAGTCAGCGGCGAAATCATCGAATTGCCCGTCAAAGAAGGGCAACACGTTAAAAAGGGCGATTTGCTTGTTAAAATTAATCCGGACGTTTACATCGCCGCATTGAACCAGGCCAGGGCCGGTTACGAAGCCGCGGTGGCAACGGAGGCCAGTTCCGAGGCCAACCTGGAAAAGGCGCGGGATGATTACGACCGGAACCTGGAATTGTTCCACCGCCATTTGCTGGACGAGTCTGATTTTGATCAGTTCAAAATGGCCCGCGACATGGCGAAGGCGCAATTGGACAGCGCGAAGGATCAGGTGGCCGTCCAAAAGGCTGCCGTGGACAGCGCCCAGGCGACCCTCGACAAAACGACGATTTATTCTCCGATTGATGGCACGGTAAACCAATTGAATTCCCAGTTGGGCGAACGCGTGCTGGGAACGGCCGAAAATGTGGGCACGGTTGTTATGATCGTTTCGGATTTAAGCAACATGGAGGCGCGCGTGGACGTGGGAGAAATGGACGTGGTAAGCGTCGCCCGCGGCCAAAAGGCGACATTGGACGTGGATGCTTTCAAGGACCGGAAATTCACCGGCGTGGTGACCGAAGTAGCCAGTTCATCGGTGGACAACAATTTGCCGCAGAGTGAATCCAGCGGCAGCAGCGCGAACGGATCGCAGCAAGCAACGGAATTTGAGGTGCGCATCCACATCAATGACAAGGCGGCGTTCAGGCCTGGAATGTCTGTAACCGCCAATATCGCAACGACTTATCGCACGAATGTGCTGACGGTTCCGCTGGCCAGCGTGACCACCCGTTCAATCGCCCAAAACGCCGACCCGCCCGGAAAACATCCGGCCAATTCCGTTGCCTCGGTGACAAATTCCGTTCCTGTCGCTGGCGGCCAGACAGCCAAACTGACCGATGTCGTATTCGTCGTTCAGGGCGACCATGTCAAAGCAGTGCCCGTCACCATCGGCATTTGCGATGATAACTATTGGGAAATCACCAGCGGCCTGACCAACGGGCAGGAAATTGTGTCCGGCGGATATAAGGCGATCAGCCGTGATTTGCAGGACGGTTCGAAAATCAAAAAGGGATTGGTTGTCGCCGGTGCGGAAGCGCAAAAATGAGCCTCATTCATTTGCAGAACATTTCGCGTCGCTACCAGATGGCAGCGGAAACGGTGCATGCCCTGCGCGGGGTGTCGCTGGAAATCGCGCGGGGCGAATACGTGGCTATTATGGGGCCGAGCGGTTCGGGCAAATCCACGCTGATGAATCTTCTTGGCTGCCTGGACACTCCGACGGAAGGCATTTACGAGTTGAACGGGGCGGAGGTGAGCGAGATGGATGACAACGACCTGGCCGAAATCCGAAATCGCGAGATTGGTTTTGTCTTTCAAACGTTCAATTTGCTGCCGCGCGCGAATGCTCTGCGGAACGTCGAATTGCCGCTCATTTACGCCGGTGTTCCCGCCGAGGAACGAAGGGAGACCGCGTTGAACGCGCTCACGCTGGTGGGGTTGGCCGACCGGGTGCATCACAAACCAAACGAGCTTTCCGGCGGCCAACGCCAGCGCGTGGCCATCGCCCGCGCGCTGGTGAATCATCCGGCGATTTTGCTCGCGGATGAACCGACGGGCAACCTCGATTCAAGGACCGGCGGCGAGATTATGGCCTTGTTTGAAGATCTCTCACGCAAAGGAAATACAATTATTGTGGTTACGCATGAAGAGGATATCGCCCTGCGGGCGCGACGGATTATCAGGTTGCGCGATGGGTTAATTGCCAGTGACCAACTCACCGGGAACCGGGAGTGGGCTGGGGCGCGCGCTGGATTAATGGAATAGTGGATTGCCTCGGCGATGCTTCGGCGCCTTGAAGCGCTGAAACTGCAATCCAACCCGCGGGCTGGCACAATGTAAAAAGATGGAAACCCGCGAGATGACATGTTCGATTGCCGTGTGAACAAAGTGAATGCGCCGGAAACAAATTATTCCGCCTGTTGAAACCTCAGGAAATCCGTTAATCCAATAGCCGATGAATCCGCTCTCTGAAATCCGCGAAGGTCTCGGCATTTCCTTCGACGCCGTGCGGGCCAACAAGCTGCGTTCGACGCTGGCGACCTTGGGCATTGTCATGGGCATTGTGACGGTGACTTTGATGGGTTCGGCCATTCATGGACTCAATCAGGCGTTCATCAAGAGCATTTCGGCGCTGGGAGGAGATGTTTTTTACGTGCAACTTACGAATTGGTTTGAGACGTACGATATGTGGATGAAGGACCAGAAGCGCCAGCCAATCCGGCTCAGGGAGGCCGAGGAATTGTCACAACAATTGACGGATGCCGCGGCCATCACGCCGGTCATCTGGGACAACGAAACGGTGAAATACAAGACGCGGAGCGCCACGCTGGTTGATATTGTCGGCACGACCGAGGAATTTTTGAAAACCAGCGGCGCGGGCATTGCGCAAGGACGCTTTCTCACAACGGCGGACGGTGAAAGCAGCCAGCCGGTCTGCGTGATTGGCTATGAGGTCGCAACCAACCTGTTTCGCGGGGACCCGCCGCTGGGCGCGCGGATCAAAGTGGCCAACCAATCCTTTGAGGTGGTCGGCGTTCTGGAAAAACAAGGCAACATGCTGGGCTGGAACATGGACAGCCGCGTTATCATCCCGATTCGGGAATTAATGGCGGACATTTCGAGCCGCTCGACCATTGACGAAATTGACGTGAAGGTGGGCAGCATGGCGGGGTTGGACGAAGCGAGGGAAGAACTGAGGCAGACGATGCGGCATATCCGTCATTTGCGCCCGGACGAACCGGACAATTTTTCGATCAATCAGCAGGATCTCATTTTGACGCGATTCCATGCCGCGACTCGGTCCATCGCCATCATCGGCGTCCTGGTGACGAGCCTGGCATTGTTTGTGGGTGGCATCGGCATTATGAACATCATGTTCGTATCGGTGGCGGAGCGGACGCGAGAGATCGGTGTGCGCAAAGCGATTGGCGCCAAAAACAGGTCCATTATGCTGCAATTTCTAATCGAAGCCATGTGTATTTGCCTGCTGGGAGGCGTCATCGCGCTGGCAATCGCCTGGGCCGCGACGCTGGCGGTTTCCAAATGGTTGTTTCCGACGTCCATGTCCGGGACGATTGTGGTAATGGCATTGGCGGTCTCGGCGATGACAGGCGTGGTGGCCGGGTTTGTGCCCGCGTGGCGGGCGGCGCGAATGGATCCTGTGGACGCCTTGAGGAACGAGACATGAACAGGGCGCAAATTCAAACATCGCTGGTCGAACTGCGGGAAAGCCTGTCCATGGCCGTCACGGCCATTTCAGCGCATAAGTTGCGGTCGGCGCTGACGTTGCTGGGAGTCCTGATTGGGATATTTTCCATTATTGTCGTGATGACGGCGATGCGGATCATGAAGCATAACGTCGAAACAAACCTAAGCCGCCTGGGCAGCCAGACGTTCGCCGTTTCTCGATTTCCCCAGACCTTCTTTGGCGACTCGAGCGACTGGCAAATATACCAGCGGCGTCCTCGTATTACGCTGGACGAATGCCGGCAGGTGGCGGCCAAAGCGACGCTTGCGGCCAGCGTGGGAATGGAACGCAGTTTTTGGCGCGGCGAGATTTCCACGAAATATGCCCGGACGGCCCCGTCGGCTCGGTTGCTGGGCGAGACACCGGAAAGTTTCCCGGCGCGAAACTGGGAGTTGGACGAGGGCCGGGAATTGACCGACAACGACGTGCATGACGCCCGCAACGTGTGTGTGCTGGGCTCGGCCCTGGCCAAAACAGCCTTTCCATATGCCTCGGCGGTAGGCGAAGAAATTAAAATTAATGGATTTAAATATACTGTTGTGGGTGTTTTAGCGCCAAACGGAAATTCAGAGGGTGGAGACCAGGACAATTTTGCGGTCATACCCATTACAACCGGGTTGAACCGTTATGGCCGATACAGGAACGATCTCACCATCCTTGTGCGGGCGCGGGACCCGAATAGCCAGGCCGATTGCATGGAACAAGTGCGCGGCATTTTACGCGCGATCCGCCAGGTGCCCCCTGGAAAGCCGGACAATTTTGAAATGTCTTCGAACGATTCGATTATAGCCCAATTTCGCTCGGTTTCGCGGGTGAGTTCGGTGGCGGTTGCGGTGGTCAGTTCGATTGCGCTCATTGCCGCCGGGATCGGCATAATGAATATCATGCTGGTTTCAGTGACCGAGCGCACCCGGGAGATTGGCGTGCGCCGGGCCATCGGGGCCACCAGGCGGAATATCATGACCCAATTCGTCATGGAAGCGGTCGTGTTATGCCAGGTGGGCGGGATAATCGGCGTCGCGCTGGGGGTCCTGGGCGGCAATGTGATCGCCTTGGTGATGAAAGAGCCCCCCGCCATCCCTGTGGATTGGGTTTTTCTTGGGCTTTTGATTTGTTCAGCCGTCGGGATTATTTTTGGAAGTTACCCCGCCTATAAAGCGGCGAACCTGGATCCGATAGAATCATTGCGATACGAATGAATCGGACGCCCAATGGGATTAGGGAGGAACGAGCTTTTGAAATTCGGGAGTGCCGCGGATTGGATTGAAGGCGGGTTCGTTGCGGGCTTCATCGCGCATGTTTTTTGCCGTGGGATTGGTTTTCAGGCGCTGGTCGCTCAAAGCGAGGCAGGTTTGCAAATCTTCTATTGCGTCGTCTTTTTTGCCAAGCAGAACTTCCAGCCGCGACAAGTCGTACCAGGCCTCCGGCTGGCCGGGCGCGGTTTTCGTCAGCTTTTTGAGGACGACTTCCAGCTCGGGAAACTGGTGGGTGTCGGCAAAGAATTGGGCCGCTCCCTGGAGAACGTCAGCCGGCACGGTGGGTTGGGAAACGGTATGCTCCAGCAATTCCGAGGCGTTGTTGGTTTGTCGCGTTTGCAGGTAGTAGCCGACCAGTTGAAAGATATTGGTCCAGTCCGTCGGGTGCGCGCGGGCCTTGTCTTCCATGTTTTGAACCTGCTCCTGGATCTGCGCGCGTTCGCCGGCGCTGCTTTTGAACGATTCCAATTCGTCAATCAGGTGCAAAACAGACTCATTATAGGGATCGAGCTTGAGGCAGGTTCGCGCCACCACCAGGGCGTCGTCCAGGCGATTGAATTGCATTAGGTATTGCACGTATCGAAAAACGGCCTCGGGACTGTAGGGGCAAAACGCGAACGCCTGCTTGAACGCAAAATCCGTTTCGCGTTCAAGGGCATGTTCCAGTTCGGGGGTCTTTTCACGGTATTCCGGGGGGCATTGGGGGCTGCAACGCCATGCATACACGCCCGCCTGCGAGCTGCGGAGCTTCGAGAATGCCTTCTGCGCGTCCTCATCGCGGACAAATCTGCGCTCGCCGGTGAAACCCTTGTAATTATTTTGAATGTAGGTGCGCTGAACAAAGTCGGCGATCTGCTGGACGGTCGTGTCGTAGGTGATCCAGTTGCCGCAGAGCCGTTCCGAATAATCGCTCCAGAATTTGTGGTCGCGGTCAAAAACATTCTGGGTAAGCTCCGGAAGCGGGGTGCGATTGATTTTCATGATCACGCCAAAGGGGCTCTCATAAGGATACATCCATGGCAGGGGAAAGCTTTCCTCGACATAGAACTCGTTGCTCGGATTGTTGTCGAAAATAACTTTGCAGAGCAAGCCGTTGATCATCATGACGGCCACCTGGCCTGAGACCTGCATTTTCCCGTCCGGGCTGACGCTCACGTCCTCCCCTGGCTGAAGCTGGTTCAACTGCATTCGGCGTTGCACGTCGGCGTAGTATTCATTGAAACAGGTTTGGGAATCCTCCGGCGAGGGGATATAAATTTCCTTGGGCGGATAAACCCCCTCGGCGCGGCGGTAAGCCTCCACGTGCCTGCCCCAGGCCATGAACGGCTTGTCCAGAGTGTAAAAGAGCGCGTCGTTAACCAGCCCATAAAGGCCGTCGGAGGCCACTCGGTCATCGTGATCGGATTCGGCCTGGCCTTCCCGCTGCACGTCTTCAGCGCCCAATCCTTCATCTCTCAATTGTTCGGGGGTGTCATTTCGATGCTTGTCAATTTCGTAATTGAAGGCGATGCGCCAGGAATGAACGGCGATGCTGAAAAGGTACTTGGACAACTCACTGAAGAAGGGCGGGTCCTTTTCATGGCTGCGAAAATACTGCGCGCGCAGGTAATCCAGGTAGGTGCCGTCAGCCAGCGCGTTTTGAGTGATGATATAAACGTCGCGCCGGTCGAACTTTTGGTCCTGCTTTGGCTGGCAGTAATGGGGGATGAAGCTTTCGCAAAAAATGATATAGGTGGGGCAAAAACGTCCGGGGTCGGTCCCGCCGAAGAGGATGGCGTTGCGGGCCATCTGCGGATAAATGTATTTGGCCTGTTGCGGGTCCTTCATTAATTCGGCGCGGCGGGTATTGTCATAGCTCAATTTCCCATGGTCCATGAAAGGCGGGGTAAACATATCGTGCCCGAACCAGTAGCCGAACCAATGGTTGCGTTGTTCGCACTTGTACCAGTGCGCCAAACCCGAGCAGAGCGGAGTCACACAAAACAGAGCCAGCAGAATCATGACCGGGCCGCGTTTGCGATAGACCAACATGGCAATCCCGAAAATAATCGGAAGGCAAACCAGAATGAGATTGGCGATGACCGGCATGCCGAATTGGTCTTTCGCGAATGCCTGGGCAATCCAGTGGGGGATTTGAGTGATCCCGAACTGCCCATCGGGGCCGAAAGCCAGGAAACTCAAAAAATACCAGTGGGGCAAAAGGACATGCAGTTGCCCGCCGGGGCCAAAATAGAGTTTGCCAATGGTATTGACCAGGCCGTATAGGACCAGAACCAGGCCAATCGCCGCGCCGGTAAAGCACCAGTCCCGGATGCGCGCATAATGGGTTGCCACGTAAGCGGCCAGGATGGTGA
>JBOHXA010000407.1:0-1977 GCA_050737335.1 Limisphaerales bacterium
ACGTTCTCCTGGGCAACTCGACCAACAATCTGGCTAGCGGCGACAACACGTCCGCGCTTCGGATGCTGGTGTTCTATTATTATAGCAGCAACTGGAAAACAGTGGATGGGCTGGGCACCACCTTCACGCCTCTTACCACCGATGACACCGGCGCGGCGGGAATGAAATTCGATTTAACGCTGCTCACGACAAATACCTATTCGTTCACCATGACGCCGCTCGGCGATCCGGCCAACGCCTACACGCAGACCGGAACACTCACGACAAATTTGCCGATCAATTATGTGAACTATCGGCTGTGGGACAATCAGTCCACCGGCCCGAACGACACCAATGACAATTTTGAAATCAGCAGCATGACCATCGAGGGCCTGGCTTTGAGCATTCAACTGGCCGGAACCAACGCGGTGCTGTCGTGGCCCGATATCGCCGGTTATTATCTGGAATCCGCCACCAACCTTCAGCCGACGGCGAATTGGGCCAGCAATACGATTTCTCCCGCGCTCGTCAACGGCGAAAATTTCGTGACCAATTCCATCAGCGGACAGCAGCAGTTTTTCCGGCTTCAGCTTCAGCAATAAATCACCATGTCACTTGAGCGAATCATGCCCGGCCCCGACGCTTTTTCCGGCGGGCGCGACGCCTCCCGACATCCGAACCATGCCGCGACGAAAAATTTTGCGCGATTGGCGTCTGACGGTTTCACGCTCATCGAACTTCTGGTGGTGATTGCCATTATCGCCATTCTGGCGGCGATATTGCTTCCGGTGTTGCACAGCGCCCAAATCCGGGCCGAGGCGGCGGGTTGCATGAATAATTCCCGGCAATTGATGATCGGTTGGGTCCAATACTACAACGATAACAACGATCAACTCGTCAATAATTTCCAGGGACCGCAGGTGGCGCTGGAAGAGCAACAGAAGACCTATCGAAGCTGGGTCAATAATTTCATGAGTTGGCAGCCATTGGACTCCACCGTCGGCATGCCCGTCACCAATATTGACGGAATCACGCAAGCGCCGTTTTTTCAATACGTGGGAAATATCAAAACTTACAAGTGTCCGGGCGACAATTACATCAGCCCTCAGCAAATCAAGGCCGGCATGACGTTCCGCCCGCGCTCCTACTCGATGAATTGCTTTTTCGGCGCGTCCAAGCCCGTCGCGGCGGCCAATGTGCCCACTGACGCCAACGATATCTATCCGAATTACCATCAATATTTGAAAGGCTCCCAACTGCGGGATCCGGCGGAACTCTTTGTGATTCTGGACGAGCAAGGCGACAGCATCAACGATGGCTGGTTTCAAGTGGATCCGGATCCGACCACGAGCGTCTGGCATGATTTGCCCGCCTCGTATCACGGCGGCGCGTGCGGGATCGCCTTCGCGGACGGGCACTCGGAAATTCACATGTGGCGGAGCCATGCCTGCACCATCCTGCCCATTCTTTATTTAAATCCGCCGCAGCGTCCCGGTTGGCCTGACTTCAGCACCGACACCTCGGGGGCCGGCTGGGCGGACGGCCAATGGCTGGAACAACGGGCGAGCCTGCCGCTGAATTAATTGATCTCCAGCCGCCATCTATGAAGGGAAAAAAGCATACACTTGAACAGAAGGTACACCTTCTAATCGAAGCGCGGTCCAACGGAAAGAACCTGGAGAAGTTTTGTCGCGAGAAAAACCTCTCAAAACTCACGTTACACCGGTGGATGCGGCAATTTGGGCACCTGGACATTCACGAAATCTGCCGGTTGATGGAATCGGAGCGGAACAAAATCCAACTCAAGCGGACGCTGGCGGAATGGGCGCTCAAGCACAGGCTTTTATCGTGCATCGCCGACGGAATAGTCTAGCTGGCAGCCCGTTAAAAAACTTCGGCCAAAGCCTTCGGGCTGAGGCGTTTTTATCCTGTGGTCCGGCCAGTGCCGTGGGCGCGACATCTTCCGCGGTCACACAAGGTTGGAGCGAGGGCAGACTA
>JBOHXA010000408.1:0-4523 GCA_050737335.1 Limisphaerales bacterium
GTTTAGCTGAGTTCTTTCGGAGTTGGAAAACTGGTGTCCGATTTGGTGTCCGTTGCGGACCCCTCCGTCACCAAACCCTTATAAATAAAGGCGATAAATTTGGAGGCGGAGGTCGGAATCGAACGCCTTTGGTGGCGGACGACATGGTTGTTATGCCTTATTTCATTGGGAATTCAAGCGGATTGTGTCACTATTTGAACTGCCGGTTTCCACTTGGTTTGTTAGCTATTTTGTTAGCCATTTCTGACCGTTATATTTAGGCGGGCAGCACGTCGGCGGGAAAATACGAGCGGTACTTGGTGCGCGGGTCGGTCGGATGTGAACCGAGCGGGTCAAACTTGCCACGGCAGCGGAGTCCCCAATGAAGCAAAACTCGCTGAACCGTGCAGTAAAAAACCACCGCATTCCCCAAATAATCAAGGTCGAAATTATAGGAGTTATATTGTGTGAGCAGATTGACAAAGATCATGCCTGGAATGACAATTGCCGCAGCATTGCGTCGGCACTTGATCCTGCCTGGAATTAACAACACAACTATCGAAGAATTACACAGTTGATAAGTACAAGCAGCTTGAGCCGGCGCATCCACCCGACAAGGTGGCTGGCCTCATCTGGGCACGTTCTTCATAGACCCCTTCAGATTCAGACGGAGACTCGTCACTTCGTCCCACTGAGATAGGGGCTGCCGGATTATTTGGAGGACTTGCGGGAGCGCATCCGCGCGAGAGAAAGGATTGCGCCCAGGCCGGCGAGCGCCAGGCTTGCGGGTTCGGGGACGGGCGCGATGTTGTAGCCCATGTTTGGCGCTGAATAGATTGAATCAGTGGTGGTCGCCCGGGCGCCTCCATCTGAAGTATCATCCGGATCCGTGGCGCCCGGGGTGTAGGCTCCCACGCGCGAGAATTCGTAACCGCTGCCGCCCTTGACCATTGGGCCGTTGGCGGATCCACTCCAGTTCCCATTCTCGACATTCCACGTGACCTGGCCGTTGTTCCCGGGGTCCGGTGAAGTGTTGTTGATCAGGTTTCCCCAGGGGTCCACGCCTGCGACAACTGTGGCGCCAATCGCGTAATAGTGCTGATACGTGAGTTTCACAGACGAAGACAATTGCACCCAGGCATAACCATCTTCCCACAAAGTTGGCGCTCCGGCCGGCACGACGGCCTGGGCAACGATGTTTTCTGTGCCGTCGGCCCAAATCGTCACCGTATGGCTGTCAACGAGGGGGGCATCCGCAGGGTCGGCATAACCCAGGTAGTTTATGGTCGTATTATAATAATAGGGGGTGTAGAAAACACCGCCAACCGTTCCGGTCAAAGTGCCTGGGGAGAGGGTCGTCAGAGCGACATTCGGCAGATAAAGCATGGAGTCATTAGGCTCGTCTCCGTTAATTGTTTGCGCCAATGCGGCCGGTACAAATGCGACCGATAACGCCGCCCCGATGAATTGGATTAACTTAGTGTATTTCATGTCAGGCAATTTGTTGTCTCTGCCGGGTTAAGACATCTTCCAAGCGACATCTTCCAAGCCAGATTTTATCTTATATTTTACCAGGAAAAGGCCATGACCAGGAATGGACGAATCGCTTGTTTGCATGGACAATTCACCGGCGCCGGATTCAGAATTAACTTAACGATCACCGGTTGATGTTGAAAATTTCCACGTTTCAACGTTTCCATCCATGCGGCACCAATCCGCATCCCATCCGGAACGGCGGGCATTCCCCTGGAACAGCCAAAAAAAGATTGCTTTAACCGCTACGGTTTGGCTTCATTTTCCGCTGTGCCAGAGAAGCCGCTTATGGAAAAACGGCAACGGATGAGAATTTTTTATTCAGGCCGGGTACAGGGCGTCGGATTTCGCTACAACGTGAAATCGGCGGCCACCGGCTTTGAAGTGACTGGAACTGTGCGTAATTTAACGGATGGTCGCGTCGAATTGGTTGCCGAAGGCCAACGCACCGAATTGGAAGCGTTTCAGGCCGCGATTCGCGACTCGGGTCTGGCTGGATTTATCCGTGAGGAGAATGTAACGTGGAGCGATGCACAAAACGACGTCCGCGGGTTTGAAATCATTGCATGAAATTGAAAAATCGCGGAACCGATATCAACGCCATGAAGCGGGAATCCAATTGATGGATTAATCCCGTCGGAGTTTTTTTGCCAAAAAATGAAATACGCCATAATTGCAGACATCCACGCCAACCTGGAAGCGCTCACAGCGGTCCTGGAGGACGCCAAGGCGCAGAAGCCGGACGCCTATGTCTGCCTGGGCGACGTGGTCGGCTATAACGCAAACCCGAAGGAATGCTTGAAGATAGTCCGGGACATGAACGTTCCATGCGTCAAAGGGAATCACGACGAATACTGCTCGATGGATGAGCAGCTCGAGGGATTCAACCCCAATGCCGCCGAAGCCGTCCATTGGACGCGGCGACAGCTCACGCTGGACGACCGCGATTGGCTTCGTGACCTTAAATACACCAAAATGGTGGGGAACTTCACAATCGTCCACGCCACACTCGATGCGCCGCAACGCTGGGGCTACGTCTTTGACAAACTCCAGGCCGCGGCCAGTTTCCCGTATCAAAACACGCCGGTCTGCTTTTTTGGCCATACGCATGTGCCGGTGGCATTCATGCGCGACACCGTGGTGCGCGGGGGAACCTTCTCCAAATTCAAAGTGGACCCGGCGAAAAAATACTTCGTAAACGTCGGCGCGGTCGGCCAGCCGCGCGACAACAATCCCAAAGCCGCCTACGTCCTTTACGACGTTGACGGGGCCACGATCGAGCTGCGTCGAGTGGATTACGACATCGCCGCGGCGCAGGCCAAAATCCGCGAGGCGGGCCTTCCTGAACGGCTGGCGGAACGCCTGGAATTCGGAAAGTAAGCAAGTGGGCAAGTGGGCAAGTATGAAACGGCGAGGCGAAGCCGGCTTGCGTGTCGTATCGTCGTATTTGCTCGTTGTCGGCGTGTTTTGAAAATTCTCATCGTCAAACCAAGTTCGCTCGGGGACATCATCCAGGCGCTGCCGGTTCTGCGTTTATTAAAGCTCCACTTTCGCGACGCGGAAATTTTTTGGTGCGTTGACCCGAGATTTGCCGCGCTGCTCGAAGGGGATCCGGATTTGGCCGGCATCGTGTTGTTCCAGCGCGAGCGTTGGAGTTCGCCCGTTCATTGGCCGGACATGGCCCGCGCCATCCAATGGATACGCGCCCGGCATTTCGATTGGGTCATTGACTTGCAGGGGCTGTTGCGCAGCGCGCTATTTGCGTGGCTTGCCCGCGGCGACCTGCTGATCGGTCTGAATAATCCCCGCGAAGGTGGACGCGAAGGCGCCAGCGCGCTATACGATATCGCCGTCAGCGATAGTGATGTTGATGCAAACCGCCCCCTGGCCGGTGGCGCTGCCACTGGCAACCTCCACGCCGTAGGCCGCTATCTTTCGGTTCTGCCCGCGCTGGGCGTGCCCGTACACATGAACTTCAAATGGCTGCCCGAATGCCCCGCCGTCGCCGCAGCCGTGAAATCAAAATGGCGCCGTTCGTGCGCGCAAGAGCGGGATGAGGCCGGGGTTCCGGCGTCCTCCACATTGCCGGTCCCGGCGCAAACCGCCCGCAGTCCCCGATTGCTTATCGCCTTGCAGCCCGGCGCCCGCTGGCCAACCAAACGCTGGCCCGCGCAGAATTTCGCCGAACTCCTGCGCCTCTTTGCGCAAAACATTCCCGACGCCCGTTTCATAGTGATGGGCGGCGCCGATGACAAAACGCTCGGCGACGTCGTCGCAAGCGCCGCGCCGGACCGCGACCATGTCCTGAACCTGTGCGGCGAAACCACCCTGCCCGAGACGGTCGAACTGCTACGGCTATGCAGCCTTATGATCACCAATGACACCGGCCCCATGCACACCGCCGCCGCCCTGGGCATTCCCGTCGTCGCTCTCTTCGGTCCCACCGACCCGCGCAACAGCGGTCCCTATGGCCAGCTCGAAAACGTCATGCAAATTGATCTGCCCTGTTCTCCCTGTTTGAAATCCTATTGCCGCTGGGGAGAGAGCGCGCCTCGCGCGCCCGGAGGGCGGCGTCGCCCAACGACCATGGAATGCCTCACGGCCATTACCCCCGAAGCCGTCTTTCAATTCGCACAAAAGAAACTCCAGGCCTGGTAGTCCTGTCTTAAAATTCCGGGCTTTTTGACAGGATAAACGGGATGAACATTTTTCTCTCTTTTCCGGCCAAGCGGATATTGGGTTTGGGATTGCCCCCCGTCCAAGGGATTCTAAAATTTTAACCGTTCTGAATTGAGCGGTTATATGGTTTGGGATTGCCCCCGTCCAAGGGATTCTAAAATGCTCGCAAACGACGATCCTCTCAACCTCCTGTTTGGGATTGCCCCCCGTCCAAGGGATTCTAAAATCGCCGCGGTATGAACCTTCGAACATCACGCGTTTGGGATTGCCCCCCGTCCAAGGGATTCTAAAATGGGCAAGCTTCATGGTTGATACGCGGCCTTGTTTGGGAT
>JBOHXA010000409.1:0-4091 GCA_050737335.1 Limisphaerales bacterium
GAAGCGGCCATC
This sequence comes from Limisphaerales bacterium, assembly GCA_050737335.1. Classification (GTDB taxonomy): domain Bacteria; phylum Verrucomicrobiota; class Verrucomicrobiia; order Limisphaerales; family UBA11358; genus UBA11358. The sequence continues at coordinate 13 of JBOHXA010000409.1, forward strand.
ACGGCGGCGGAAACCGGGCATTTGGTTTTCGGCACGCTGCACACGACCGGCGCGGCCAAGACGATTGACCGTATCACGAACGCCTTTCCCACCAACCAGCAGGAAATGGTGCGCATCCAGCTCTCCACCGTCATGCAGGCGGTCATTTCACAATTGCTCATTCCCCGGGTTGACAAACCGGGCCGCGTGGCCGTATTTGAGATCATGATCAACACGCCTTCCATCGCCGCCCTCATCCGCGACAATAAGACTTTCCGCATCCAATCGGACATTCAGACCGGCGCAAAATGGGGCATGGTTACGCTTGACTCGTTCCTGATTGACAAGTATCAGCAGGGCATGATCGCCCGCGAGGAGGTCGTCACCAAGGCCCAGGATTCCACGACGATGCTCCAAAAATTGCAGGAACTGGAACTGGCCGCGGCCATGGCCCAAACCGCCGAAGCAAAGAAACGATAATTTATCATGCCAGACGAAGTTTCAGACCCATTACTCTCCCTCATTAAGGAAAACGGGCTGATTGACGACCTCCAATACGAAGAGGTCGCCGCCGAGTTCAAGCGCGGCGCCACGCCCATCATCCAGCTCCTGCAGGACTTCGGCATCATGAGCCTGGACGACATCCTGCGCGTCGTCGCCAATTACATGGGAACGCATGTCGTTTCCTTGCGCGACCGCGAGTATCCGCCGGACCTTCTCAAAATCATTCCCGGCAACGTCGCGCGCATGTACCAGTGCATTCCCGTCGGAGCCGAAAACGGCACCGTGCAGATCGCCCTGGCCGACCCCCTGGACCCCGCGCGCGCCGATGAAATCCAATTCGCCATCAAGAAGGAAGTTCAGGTGGTGGTCGCCGACCCGGCCGAAATTCATAAGGCCATTGAGCGCCTGTATGGAATGGAGACGGGCGACTTTTCCGAGATCCTCAAGGAACTTGGCGCCGATGAAGACCTTACCCGCGACGCTGCCGAAGCCGCCGAGAACGCGCAGGCCGCCGAAGACGCCGCCAACGCCGCCCCAATCATCAAGTTTGTAAACGTCGTCTTGTTCCAGGCCATCCAGGACCGCGCCAGCGATATTCATTTCGAGCCGTTCGAAACCGAATTTCGCATCCGCTATCGCGTGGATGGCGCGCTGTATGAAATGTCTCCGCCGCCCAAGCACCTGGCGCTGCCGGTCATCTCGCGCATCAAGGTCATGTCCGGACTGAACATCTCCGAACGCCGTTTGCCGCAGGACGGACGCATTAATTTCAGGGCGGCCAACCGGCAGATTGACCTGCGCGTTTCCACTTTGCCCACGCAGTTTGGTGAATCGGTGGTGCTCCGCGTGCTGGACCGCGCGGCGGTCAATCTGGAAATCGAAACCCTGGGCTTCCCCAAGTACATCAATGACTACGTCACCGAGGCCATTCTGCGCCCCAACGGCATATTCGTCGTCACCGGCCCCACCGGTTCGGGCAAGACCACAACCCTTTATTCCTGCCTCCGGCGCGTCAACACCATTGACTCAAAATTGCTGACGGCCGAGGACCCGGTCGAGTATGACATCGAGGGCATCATGCAGGTGGCCGTGAACGAGGGCGCCGGCTTGACCTTTGCCAAAGCATTGAGGTCCTTTTTGCGCCAGGACCCGGACATCATCATGGTGGGTGAAATTCGCGACCTCGAGACGGCCCAGATCGCCGTGCAGGCCTCCCTCACCGGCCACCTTGTCATGAGCACCCTGCACACCAACGACGCCCCCGGCGCCATTACCCGCCTCATTGACATGGGCCTGGAACCCTTCCTCATTTCCTCCAGCGTGACGTCCATCCTCGCGCAACGGCTCGTACGCACCATCTGCAAAAATTGCCGCACGACTTTCGAACCTACCGAAGAACAACTGTCGCTTTTGAACCTCTCACCCCACGACTTGGGAGATAAGGTTTTTCATTATGGACGCGGCTGTTCAACTTGCAACGATACCGGTTACAAGGGCCGCAAAGGCATTTTTGAATTGCTCGTGGTCAGCGAGCCTGTCCGCAACCTCATCAACGAGCGCTCTCCCACCGTGGTCATCCGCCAGAAAGCCGTCGAATTGGGCATGGTCACCTTGCGCGAAGACGGCTTGCGTGGCATCTTCGAAGGTGATACAACCATTGAAGAAGTTGTCAAATATACGTGAGCATCGTCCGCGACTTTTGTCTTAACAGCAGACAACCGATATGAACCTGAGCGCCAGCCCATCAGACGATGGCAAGGACATCGCGCCGCGCTGTTCCCGCCCGCGCGGCGGATGGAATCCAGGTCAGCATGCCCTCCCTTCAAGCCCCCGCTCAATAACCCCTTAAGTTATGCCAAAATACTCTTATGTAGCCCTTGACCAGCGCGGCCAGGAATCCAAAGGCGTCATCGAGGCCGCCAGCCAGAACGAAGCCATCGGCCGCGTCAAGGACATGCAGTTGTTCCCCACCCGGATCATCGAGGCCGACAAGGTCAAGGAAAAGGGCGGCGCTAAAAAGGCCAAGTCAGCCCCGGGCAAAAAGGGCAAAAAAGGCTCGATGGACATCGAGATTAAAATCCCTTTCCTGAGCGGCCGCGTAAAACCGAAGATTTTGACCGGCTTTACCCGCCAGTTGGCCACGCTCGTGGACGCCGGCCTGCCCCTGCTGCGCGGACTGCGCGTGCTCGAAAAACAGGAGCGCAACCGCACCCTGAAAAATATCCTGGGCGAATTGTCGCTTTCCATCGAAGGCGGCAGCACCTTTTCCGAGGCCCTGGCCCAGCATCCCAAGGTTTTTAACCGCCTCTTCGTCAACATGGTCAAAGCCGGCGAATTGGGCGGCGTCCTCGAAGTCGTGCTCAAGCGCCTCGCGGAATTTTCCGAAAAGGCGCAAAAAATCAAAGGCAAGGTCAAGGCCGCCATGTTTTATCCCATTGCCGTGCTCATCGTGGCCATGGGCATTTTGATCCTCCTCATGGTCTTCGTCATTCCAAGGTTCCGTGACGTCTTCTCTGGCATGGGTATGAAATTGCCGGAATTCACGCTCGTCGTTTTGGGCGTGAGCGAAACGATCAAAGACCATGCCGTGAAAACGCTCGGCGGTGTCGCGATATTCACGGCCATCTTTTTAATAATTATCAACAAAACCAAGCTGGGCCGCCTCATTTGGGACAAATTCAAACTCAAAGTGCCGGTCTTTGGGCCGGTCGTGAGCAAAGTTTCCATCGGCCGTTTCACGCGCACTTTGGGCACCCTCGTCAGCAGCGGCGTTCCCATCCTGCAGGCGCTGACCATCGTCAGGGAAACCGCCGGCAACGTCATCATTGCCAACGCCATCAACGGCGTCCACGAAAGCGTCAAGGAAGGCGAGACCATCACCGCGCCGCTCGAGGGTTCGGGCGTTTTCCCTCCCATGGTCGTCAGCATGGTGGACGTCGGCGAACAAACCGGCGCCCTGCCCGAAATGCTCCTGCGCATTGCCGACAACTATGATGAAGAAGTGGACAATTCCGTCTCGGCCATGACCTCCCTTTTGGAACCGATTATGATCGTGTTCCTGGCCGTCATCGTCGGCAGCATCGTCATCGCCATGTTCCTGCCCCTCATCACCATGATCGGCAACCTTAGCAACGCCTGAGCCGGAGGCGGAGACTAGCCCTGGAAAAAACGCCGTTGAAATGTTGAATCGGCCGGCCAGGAATTGGACTCCGTGGGAGTGATAGATTTGTAGAAAACCGGCCCCGGCACGATCTCATAGCAGGAGCGGCATAGTCAGACTCATTCCCCGGTTTCGCCGCTTCCGGACGTCTCAGCCCATTCGCCAATTGCGGATTCGGTCGAGCACTTTGAAATCCACACCTGCGTTTTTGGCTAATCGCATAGTTTTCATAGTGGCCGCCGACGCGAGAAGGCTCTGGCTGATACGCGATTAAGGCATTGATTTACAAGAATCGCTCAAAGCTGTTGAACCCGCGATTAACCTAAACCGCCTTAAGCTTCATCGTCATGGCGCCGTCGCGCCACGTGCCACGCCCGTTTTCGCTATATTTCTTGCCAAAAAGCGGCAAAATAAATACCGTTTGACAAACAAGGCC
>JBOHXA010000410.1:0-5843 GCA_050737335.1 Limisphaerales bacterium
TCCTGTTCCATCCTGTCAAAGAATCCCCGTCTTTTCAGGGTCTTTATCCTGTCCATCCCGTTCATCCTGTCAAAAATTCCCCGGTTTTTAGCGGCGTCGCCACGAAAGCCAGGGATCCCGCAGAAACCGAAAACTATAATCATAATTGCTAATGCAAAATGATTTTACTATTAGCATTGCTATAATGTTGGCAGTTTCATGTTTTTTTATTGCCAGATTGGCGCTTTCATTATTAAATGTCCTTTTCAGCGGTGCTAGACCGCTGAAAGTCAGTTCTTACAACATCTACTGAAGGAAGGGCTTTTCAAAAATGAAGAATTATTGTCGTTGGATTTTGCCTTGTGCGGCCATTGCTTTTTTAACATTGACCCTGCAAACGGTAAAGGCCACGCCTTACGCGTGCGAGGTGACGAACGTTGCGGGAAACATCCAGTTTTACATGCCCGAAAGCGCCGATGATGTGAAGGTCATTTTTGATGACGGCGCGGCGACGAGCGATTTAGGGGCATTGGCGGCGGGCCGCAATTCGTTTGCGCTCGGAGGACACACGAATTATGCGATTGTTGTATCGAAGGTCGGCAGTGGCGTATTCCATCAAATCAGCGTGGATGCCACGAATAACAGCTTTTATGGGCCGCGCGGAGTGACAGTGGACCGGAACGCCGGCAGCAGCTTCTTTGGCCGGATTTATGTTTGCAACTCGAGCGCCGGAACGGGCAACGCGCCCGGTCAAGCCGTTGGCAGGGGACTCTATGTTTTGAATGCGGACACCTCTGACTGCCTCGGGCATCATAATACTGCGGCGGTTCCGACCGGCATGACCCTGGGCGGCAGCACCACATATTCGCCGTACAAGCCATTTGTTGGACCTGACGATACGGTTTATGTTGGCAACGCGGATGGCACGGCTATTTCCGTCAACCCTCCCGGCAACGCCATCGTTTGGGCGTGTGACCCGAATCTCAATTCAGCCAGTGTGCTTTTTGAGACCAATTCAGCCCTCGGCAGCGGCGCTTCCGTTATCAGCACTCCCTTTGTCACTGGATCCCTGGCTGCGGGGAATTTACAGTTATATTGCAATCTGTGGGGCTACGGCGTCGAGAATCAGGAAGAAGGGACAGTGGACTATACGTATATTTACGGCTTTTCGATGGGAGGCGGCCCAATTCCCTGGCTTTCGACGCCCGAGACGAACGCCGTTATCGGCGCCAGCGGGACGGATAATCCATCTGCGATAGATAATGTTGACGGCATTACCGGGGACTTGTACGTGGCGCCTGACGGAAAGTTTTTTGCCTCTCAAGACAGAAACGCCGATACGGGCACAGTGAGCCTGTGGGTTTATGCCAGTGACGGTGTTACTCTTTTGTGGGATTCATTGAGCGCGGGCGGCGGGGTTGACCCGTTCGCGGCGGACGGCCACGGAGCCGGCGGTATTTACGGTGTTGCTGTTTCGCCGGATGACAAATTAGTCGCGGCGGTGAACGGAGCCACCGGTGACATCCTGCTTTGCAATCTCACCAATGGCGTGCCGGATATATCCACACTCGTAACGAACGTGACCGGTCTTGGCGGGACCACCCGGGCCCTCGCTTTTGACGCGGCGGACAATATTTACGTGGCCAGCGGCGGCATTGACCGGCTGCGGGTCTATTCCCTGGGGTTGACCGCCACCTGCACCACGTATAATGACGCCACCGGCACCAACGGAACATTTGCGCTGGCTCCCCTCCCGACATCCCTCAGCGTGACGACGACCAATTCGCTAATTTCACAGCCCAATAGCTACGGCAATCCCACGGCCAGTTCGTTCAGCATCGTCCGCACCGGTAATTTGACCGGGACCCTGACCGTGCCCATCAGCTATAGCGGGTCGGCGCTGGGCACGAGCGAGTATCCTGCTTCCATCACGGCCGGATCAACGGGCGCCAACGTGGTTCTTGTTCCGGGCGAGGCTGCGACAAATATTACCATCCAGGCTGTGGCCGATTCCATCGCGCGTCCATCAACGGCCGTAACTATCACCATAGGACCTGGCGCCGGTTATAATCTGACGCTTCCCGGGTCCGCTTCCATCAACGTGGTCAATACCGCGCCGGATCAATTGATTGCCTCCACCGGCATCCCCAGCATGTATAAGGCGTTCTCAAACGATTACTGCAGCCTGATCATTACGCGATGGGGCGATACCAACACGGGCGCCGGCACCGTTACGTTCAACAGCAGCAGCGTTAGCTTTTCGGGAACGGCGATCGAGGGAACGGATTTCACACCGCCGACGCCGGGTTCGGTCGCATTCAACCCCGGCGACCTGACGGAAACCAATTACATCTATCCTCTCGTTGACGGCGCGCTTCCGGTGGATGGCACTAATCTGCCTTATACCGGGAACAAAGTCATCGTTGCCACAATCACCAGCGGATCGGGATACGCCGGTTCCACCAATCAAGCGGTTCTCACGCTCATTGACAACGCCAATCCGCCGGCCACATACCTTTATGACGATCCGCTCAGCGACGCGTCGGATTCGAACAATTGGGAGATCACATCGGCGAACGATAACATGCAGACCAACGCCATAGACAGCAGCGTTGAGTTTGGCTACGATCTCTACGATGATCCATTGGATCCAATTCTTCTCACGGGACAGGGCCCGGGCACTCCCATACCGTTCCCGCCCAGCGGGGCGACAAATGCGCTGCGCCTGAGCGTAAATAAGCTATATGGCGAGTACAACCCGGCTTACAATCCGACGGGAAACGGCCAGGGCGCGGCGGGAGCCGTCAATGCGTTCCTGACAAACGGGTTCTTTAGCGGCAACTACGCCGTCCGATTTCAGATGAATCTGGTGGAGGGTAATAATTCGCTGTTCACCACCGAAGGCGCCCTGTTTGGCTTCAATCACAGCGGCCATTCAACTAACTGGTGGGCAGGTAGCACCGTCCTAAGCGGTTGGGGACCTCACAACAATGAGGCCTGGGCCAGCGATGGCATCTGGTGCTGGGTCAGCGTTGACGGCGCGGTTGCCGGATTTGGCGGAGGTCCGGCGGATTATATTGTCCTCACTGGAAACGGCTATAAGCTGCCCAACTCGGGATTTGCGCTTCCGCCTTTGGCCGCCGACAGCCGGCTGTCCCTGGCCAATAACTTCAAAGCGTCCGTCTTTACCAGCTCGGGCGAACCTGGATTGGCCGCCAATGGATCCCCCGATAATTCGATCAATGACAGCTCATGGGCCGACGTCGAGCTTAAGCAATATAATAATATCGTGACCATTTCCATTGATAAGACAGTCATCGGCACGTTCAGCAATCCGACGGTCTTTACCAATGGCTATGTGATGCTTGGTTATGAGGATCCTTATGATTCAGTGGGCGCCGGCGACGCGGGCGTCTATTATTCCAATCTGCGCGTTGTGCGCCTCGCTCCGCCATTAATCAGCGAAACGGCCTATAACGCGCGCGCCGCCACATATGTTTTTGACTTCACCAGCACCGACGGCGACGCGACCCCCGCGACGTTCCAGGTTGTGGGGTCCAGTTCGGTGAATGGTCCATACACGGTTATACCCGGCGCCACAATTACGCAGTTGAGCAACGGGGCCTTTCAAGCCACCGTGCCGGTCAACGGCGCCACCGGGTTCTATCAAATCCAGCAAACACTTTAAGAGAGGCTGGCAAGTCTGTGATTTTTTAAAAATGAAGCGAGCCATTCAACAGACGATGGGAATGACGCTCGAAACATAATCGTCAATCGCGCTATAAGAATTACTGGAAATGGCTCGTTGATGGAATTTTTTAATTGGCATAGTCAGGACCTTGCAATTAAATGCGGTTTTCCCCGGCGCCATACCGGTGGAAGGAAGTTCTTACAACAACTTAATCGAGTGGAACAGAAAGGAATATTCTTCAAATGAAAGATCATTGTCGTTGGCTGTCGCCTTGCGCGGCCGTTGCATTATTCGCCTTAACCGTCCAAATGGTTAAGGCGACGCCCTACGCTTCATGCGTGACGAACAACAACGGGACCATTCAATTTTACCTGAACGAAAGCGGCGGCAGGGCCGTCGTTACCTTCGATGATGGAACGACCAACAATATTTTTGAGGTCATCAACGCCGGCACCAATACCCCGGGCGCGTTTCTGACCGGCACGAATATGGTTTCGGGTGAATACGGTTTTAGCCTGGGCAGCCATGGCAGCTACGCCATAGCGGTGACGAAGTTTGGGACCGGCGCGCCGGGACTGATGCCAAACTTTATCCAGGCCACCAATACGAGCGTTGATCCGGGGAACTATGTGCTTCAAGGCTTTGGCGATCCACGCGGCCTGGCCGTGAACGATAATCCAGTGTCTCCTTATTTCGGACGCATCTACATTTCAAGGGGCGGCAGCAGCGCCGGCCAGCAACTCTTTTTCGATTTGAACGCCGATGGCTCGTGGAGCACGGCCGGCGCGGCCGGGTCCACCGCTGGCGTGACAACCTGGGTCGCAGGCGCTCCTTATTCCAGCCCCGACAAAATCTCCATTGCGCCAAATGATGACCTGGTGGTTGGCGATTATTCCGAGAACAATGCCGGTGTATGGCTGGTGGGGCCTAATCTTGTTACCAATGAACTGCTCCTGGGTCCCATAGGCGATGTGGACGGGATAGCTCAGGGCGTACACGGGGCAGAGGTGGGGCCGCCGGCGCTGCTGGGGGACATGAATACCGGCGCCGTGCTTTTGACCGTTGACGGCGATTTGTACACCAATCGGATCGAAGTTTACTCAAATATCACCGCCGCCGCCATCGCGAGCGCGAATGGAGCGGGATGGCAAAACCCTCCGGACCTGACGGGACCGCAAGTGGCGATAGCGTTGCCCGAAAACCCCAACGGCCCCGGTTACTATTTCTTTCCCAGTTTGAGCATTGGTCCGAACGGATACCTGTATTCGGGCGAATACCGGGGAGGCGTAAGCGCCGGGGATTATGCCGCGGTGCAGGTTTATGATGCCAGCTATACCAATGAACTTTGGAACTCGCGCCATAATGGGGGCAGTTCCGACTATTTCTATACCGCCGCGACCGGCGGCAGCAAGGTCAACCCGACTTCCGTGTCTGTTTCGCCGGACGGCAAATATCTGGCCGCCGTCGGCGTGGACAATCATTTGACAGTCTGTCTGCTGAATAATGGCATTCCCAATCCCGCGACGATTTTTACCATTGCGCCGGTCCTGTTTGGCGCCGAAAAGAGCGACGGCGCGGACGAGGTGGCGTGGGACGCCGCGGACAATATTTATGTTCTAAGCGCTTCGGCTTATGGGGTGACCGCCTGGACACTGGGGCAAAGCGCCACGTACACGACCACGGGCAATGCCAGTGGCGTGACCAATTTTACCGCCGCATCTCTGAACGCCTCGGTGAGCGTCTATACTACCAACGGCGCCGTAATTTCACAGCCCAATTCCCATGGAAACCCGACAAGCACCTACTTTACCATCGTCCGCTCCGGCGGCACGATCAGCCAGCCCTTGACGGTGAATTTCACCTATAGCGGAACCGCTCCCGCCAGCACCTACACCGCCGGTTCATCCGGCAAGGTTGTCCTGGCCGCCAACCAAACCGTCACCAATATCGCCGTCACGGCGGTGAGCGACGGCGTTCCTCGCTTGACCACTTATCTCACTCTGAACGTTTCGCCTTCCGTGAATTACAGCGTTGCTATCAATCCGGCCACGATCAGCATTTTGAATACGGCGACGCCGGAGCTGACGGCCTCCACGGGCCTTTCAAGCATGTATAACGCGTTTTCAAACGACTATTGCAGCGTGATCATCACGCGGCTGGGCGATACCAATAC
>JBOHXA010000411.1:0-7928 GCA_050737335.1 Limisphaerales bacterium
ACAAACACAGATGCTTTAGATGGAAGGACAATCGGCAGGTGAGTCATGCCGCCGGAGCGGTCATACACAACCACCGGCCAAATCCGTCCGGTTTCCGGGTCCCAGAATTCCGGCTTTCCGGCGGGCACCCGGAAGGAGCAATTCGCCACCATGGGGCGGCCAGCGTATGGGTAGCGGCCTTCCACGGCTCCGTTAGCGACAAAATAGATGTCCACACCGTCGGCGCGCCGATGTGTCCAGCGCACCATAGGTTGATCACATTCAAAGTCAGGCTTTACGCCCTGGCTTGCCAGCACCTGGGCGGCTGTTTTCCCGGCAATGATCCGACCGCCACCCCACAGTTTCCCGGCAAGGCGCTGCACTTCATCGTCGCAATGCGGATAGCCGCCGAGGCTGGGAGATGCATGGGGGCGCGGGCCGATGATGGTCGCACCGGCATCTACCAGCGTCTGGATTTTCTCGAGCAATTGCGGCGTCATGGTGGGCGATTCAGGCAATGCCAGAACGCGGTATTTCATGCCACCGGGAAGGGTTAAGTAGCCGTCCCTGAATTCCATGCGGCTCAGAACCACCTCCGCCGGGCAGGCATCGTAGTTGTATCCGGGCCGACGTGGCGGATGGCCCGGGGCGTTGTCCGGCGGCACAAACCCTTGCGGCACGCCCTCGGCCTGTAGGTAGCAGACATCGGCGACAAAACAGCCCTGCCGCAGCATATACTGGCAACGGGCGACATAATCATGCCAGGGTTTGCTCATCTTCCACCATGTCTGGGTTCGCTCATAATGCAAGCCCCAAGGTCCCATGCACATCCCCGGCGCGTAGTGGGGGTTGGTCCAAGGCTGCATGGCATATCGGTGGAAAACAAAACGGTTGATGCCCTCGCAGAAAGTCCAATCGCCGATGTCTTTGACCACTGCGGGATGTCCCAGCCATTTTTCATCCCAACCGGCGGTAAAGGTCTCCTGACCGATGATGTTGCGGCCATAGACATGTCCGGCAGAAGTCATCTCCGGCACGGTATTCCTGGAGCCAAAGCGGCCCCATGACCAGCATTCTGACATGGGTTCGTCGGCTTGGCCGCCGTAACATAAATCGCTATCCGGTTCACCGGCATATGCTTCGATAGATAGTCGCAGGCTATGTTTCCGGGCGATTTCACGCATGGCCGCCGCATAATTCTCTGTGAGCAGCTCACCCACCGTCTTCCGCAGGTCCCACAGAAACCGTTCGGACACATCGAGGCTCTCAATGACCTGGCCGGTGAACACCGGCAGATAGGGCAGCAGATCATAGCCGCGCAAGTGCTGGAAATCGGCGCGAAAAGTCGGGGTCCAGTTTTGCGAGCCGATCTCCCAACTGTCAATGTGCGTGGACACCAGCGTCCGGCCTGCCAGCGGACCAATCATTTTGATGATTCGCCCCATCAACGAGTCAAATTGCAACAGGGTGGCTTTGCGACTGAGCTTGTCGGTTTCCAAGCCTAAGCCGCCCGCGGGGGCGGGGTGGTTTAGGACGCCGGTGGTTGTGTGGCCGATGCGCAAGATTACCCATTGGCCCGGTGGGGCATCCCACACCAGCCGACCGGTTTTTTCCATGCGCCCTGACAAGTCCAACACCGCCTTGAGTTGAACCGCCGCCCCCGGCTTGAGGGTCGGCCATTGCGCGGGCGCCGGGATATTATCCTTGGTGGTGACATCGGTCTGATTTTTCAGATTGTCAATGACGTACGTCGCCGCCGGCGCAGGGAAAGCGACCACGGCAATATCGCGGTAAAAGTTCAGATTCGCTTGCGGCTGCGGCAATTGGACATCGAACGCCTTGCCTCCGACAACGCGTGTGCCCGCCCAAACAACCCGCTGCATGGAGAGTTCCGGTGTGACCCACGGCCCGCCGCTGCCGCACCACCCGGCGTCGTTGTTCATGTTAATTTGCATTCCCAACCGATGGGCTTCTGAGCAGGCGAACTGAAACAACTCATACCATTTCGGATCGCCAAATTTGGCCCCATTGAAGCTTGCGGGGCTGCCTTGGTTTTCGAACACTCTGCCCGCCAATCTTACATCCATGATCAGCACACCGGCAATGCCCACCGCCTTCATGGCCTCGAGGTCGGCCGTGATGCCTTCGCGGGTGACGTTCACGTCCAGCCAGAACCAGTAAACCCAAGGCCCGCAATCGAACGGTGGAGAACAAAAGCCAGCCGCCATTTTTTCGCCACACGAGGCAGCAAATGCGCCACCCTTCAACGCATTCGCCCCCGGTTTGCTCACACATCCCGTTTGCAGAACCAGCAGACCCGCCCCGGCAAACCCGATGCGCGCCACAAATTCACGACGATTTATTTTTGACACAAAATAGCAATTGAGACCGTTCAGGTTTCAGGATACAGCAAAACCTGGTTTAAAATTTTATGGCTTTTCACGGAAATGGTACGTGCCGGCACCAACTGTACATATGATGGAATTGTCTTCATCAGAAACGGCGAATACTCCCGGATCATCAATCTTCTTTGGCGGCCACAGAAGGTTTCCCGATTCCATAACCGTAACGTTTCCATTCGAGAGACCGGGAATATAAATAGTGGCCCGTGTATTAGCCGGAACCTTGACTCTCAGCGAAAAACTGCCGTCGGCGCCCTTTTCCCAGCGTGTGGTTATGAGGCCTTTTACAGTGGGCACCGTGCCTTCCGCAAATGTCAGGCCGCCGGTTGAAGGCCGGACATCGAATGTGGCGAAACCGCTGCTGGTCGGCTGGATGCCGCAGATGTATTTCAGGAAAATATAGCCGGGATATGAAGTCCAGGCGTGGTTCACCTCGCCCCTGGTGTCCCAGGTCTCCCAATTGGCTTTGTTCTGTTCGAGCATGGGACGATAGCGCGCCAGATCGCGCACGGCAAATGCGCCGCCGCCGGCATTGAACAGGCCGCTGTAAAGGGCGTCGCCGCCATAACCACCGATGTCCGGCTTGCCGGCCCTTTCGATGGCGTGAAGAATTTCGGATTTGTCCGCTTCCGGCTCGATTTCGAAACGCAAAGCCCATGCCGAAGCGAGCGGAAACACTTTTTTCCGGTCAGTTCGCGCCAGATAGTATCGCCCGTTGAAGAGATGGGCATTGATGCCTGCCTTGACTGCATTTGCCTGCCGCAAGTAATCGTCGCTTTGGCTTGTCTGGCCCAGGGCGGAATAGATTCGGGAGGCAATGATCAAATTTTCATAATACTGGCAGCAGGTGGCGACATTGTAACCGCCATCGGGCATGTTGCCGCCGGCGTAGTCTGAAATTCGCCATCCGAGGGGATTGATCAGCCCGGTTGAGGGGTCCTGATACTGCTTCATCCAACCCAGAAAACGCGCCAGGCGGGGCGCCATTTCGCGCAACAGGGTGGTATCGCCGGAAAACAGGTATTGCTGCCAAAGTAACATCGGCCAATACATGGACCATTCGGGAATGCGGCGGGATTTGGGACCGCGCGGAGTAAAATCCGCCGCGCGGCGCGCCGGGCAGCAGCAGGGAAAATCTCCGAATGGAAGTTGTTCCGTCGCATAGTCCCGCACGACTTTATCCAGCATCATCGTATCACGGTCGTTGTAAAGGAGAACGTTTCCAATGTTCCAACTATCGGCGGTCCACGGTGATTGCTCGCGGTTGGCGTCCACGCTAATGATGGCCTGCTGAACATTTTGGCGGGCCGAGCGCTCGCACATTTTGTAAATGTCGTTGAGCAACGGACTCGAACAACGGAAACGCCCTTTGACGTCCGCATCGCAATATGCCCACATGCCGCGGACGTCTGATGCTCCCAGTCTCCCAGTGTAGCCGGTGATTTTGAGCACTTGAAATGAGGTGTGGCGTCCAAAGTCAGCATCCCATGTTTCATGGCCGCCGTGACAGGTATATTCATCCCATCCGGCGGGTTTGCGCTCACCGGTCATTTCAAAATACTCGACGCGCACAACGTCGCCGGGACGGTTGGCGCGCATCGTGAGTTTTGGCCAGCCGTCAATGCACCGGCCAAAATCCACCAGCCATGCGCCATTGGTATATGTGATACTGACGGGCTTGAGGGCGGCTTGCTCCCGTTCCAGCGGCGCCATTTGGGCGAACAGACGATAATCAGAGCGATCCACGACAGTGGCCGAGGCCCAGGCGGAGTCGTCGAAATTCATCGTCTTCCACCCCAAAGGCTCCAGACGCGAATCAAATTGAATGGCGGCGCGATTGCGGCCTCCGCCCGCTCCGCCAAAATAGGTTGCGTTGGTTTCGATAAACGCCGTATGGGCGAAGACTTTCCAGGAGTCATCGCTGCCGATCGTGAAAGTGGATCCATCCGGATAGCTCAGCCGTGCTTGCAGTAAAAACGCCGGCCGGGCGTTAACCGCCGAATCATTAAAGAGTCCGTGCCAATGGCCCAGGGCCGCAAACACGTTTGTGCCGGGCATTAGGAATTTAGTGACGTCATAGGCATTGTATTGGCCGTAATGATACGGATCGCACCGGGCGGGACCGCGGCCCAGAAGTTGCCCATTGCAATACAGAAGATAATCGTCATGCGCCGTCACATAGACCGTGGCCAGCGTGGGTTTGTTTGTGAGCACAAATGTTGTCCGGAAATACGCAAAGTTATTGACGTTTGTGGTTCCATCCCAGATGTAGTGCGCGGTCCATTCGCCCTTGTTGAGTCCAGTGTCAAAAAACGCGGGCGCGCTGTAAGGGCCGGCCTTGCCGGTTTGGTCCCAAATTCGGACTTTCCACCAGAAGCGGGTCATCGGGGGCAACGCCTTGCCCGTGTATTGGATTGAAGCTGATTGGTCCGAATTTATCCTGCCGCTGTCCCACCAAATTCGTCCCGAGTCCGCAGTTCCCGGCCCTGAGCCGAGTGGGTTTTGAAACAGAATAACTTGATAAGCTGCCTGGCGTTCACCGCGAGTGGTATCCGGAGACATCCAGGTGAAACGCGTCGCGTCACGGTCAATTGCCAGCGGATTGCTTACGCCATTTACTAACAGCCCGTTCGGCGCCGACGGTTCGCCCATAGCCACAAAACCAATCGAGAAAAGGGCAAACGCAAGCGCATACTTCCCAATCTGTACAACAATATTCATAAAACGAAAGTAACTCTTATACTGCGCAACCTTTTACCGTGTTCGCGAGTTTTTCCAAACACGACGCTGCCCATTTCGATTTCGTTGCGCCAATTAATCTGGACCGTCAGGCGAACCCACCGCCACGCGATAAAATCCCTCGCCGCCGCCGACGCTGTTGGTAAAGACCAGCGGAGCCTGGTTTCCAGGCTGAGGCGGTCCCACATTGGTCCATGAAGCCGGGCTCAAGCTGGTTGAATATTGGAGTTGGTAGGTATGGCCCTGATAGCCCATGATCGTCACGCTGAACGCAGGACCCTGAATTGCGCTTGACTCTATTTTGATCGCGCTGCGATCCAGGACCAGCCCATTATTGATGAAATTGGACGGCAACGAGCCATTCCAGGTCATGATGTCCAGGACGCCGTCGTTGACGAACTGGCCCCCGACGGATAATTGCGCATTGCCGAGCAGGCGGACAGTGCCCAGGTTGGTGACGCTGCCTCCAACCGTCAGTATGCCGCCGGCGCTCACTATCGTCTGGCCCGTCACGACTTCAAATGCTCCCACTGACAGCAATGCTGATGCTCCAATATACAGATTTCCCGAACCGGTTTTGTAGAGTGTTCCCGTGCTTACAACATTTGTCACCAGGGTGGCATCGCCGCCGGTAACACAGATATCGGAAGGGTCGGCGGTGTCGTCCATCACCGCGGTGGCGCCACCGTCAATGGACAGCGCCGCTCCGGACAATAATCCGCCGCCGAGAGGCTGGAAGGCCCGGCCGGAACTGCCGGGCGGCACACGCACCGACAACCGGTAATCTGTTCCGTCGCGGGCGGCTGAGATGGAAATCATACCGAAGGGCGATGGAATATTGGCATTGGCGGAGTTCAACGTGGTTCCCAGGGCGGGCTGGACGTCAAAGGTTGCCCAACCGGGCGAAGTGGGCGTGATGCCGGCCACATCCTCGTCCAGAAGGGAAATCGGCCCGCTGCTCCAGCCGTGATTAAATCCGCCGGTGGCCGGGAAAAGCTCCCACAGTGTGGTGCAACTATTTGTGAATTTGGCTGTAGAGTAGGTGTTTGTGACCATTTCGGTATAACGCGACCGCATGCGCGCCAGGGCATCATCGGGATAGCCGAGGGCAAAGAGAGCTTGCTCCACATATTTCTCCATATACGGACTGCAGTTCTGATTGGTCATCAGGACGGCACGCAGCACGGGTGTATAGCTCGGACTGGCCAATCCGGCCAGGACCGCCATCGCGTTGCCGCGCTCGTCGGTAAAGGTTGTATTTGACGGCGAGCGATAGCCGTAGGGCGTCCAAAAGGACGCGTTAAATTGATTTCGGATGCCCTGAGCGCGCGACAAGAACGAAGCGGCATCCGCCGGCTGGCCCACCAAAGGCGCCATTTCCGCCGCCGCATCCAGCGCGAACAAATACCAGGTGTTATCGAGCAGAGGAGGGTCAATATTAATGCCCCAATCATCCCAATCCGCCTGCCCGGCCCGGTGAATGACCAATCCATCACTGTTCGTTTGCCAAACATCCAGGAGATAGGACTTGATGGCGGGGTAACATTGCTTGAGCAAACCAACGTCACCGGTATTGCGATAATAGCGCAAGGCCCCAAAGTAGCCGATGCCCGCGAGGGATTGAACCGGATACTCTTTGTAATGGCCCGGATCCGGCGCAAACATCGTGTCATTCGCCCGCTGCCAATGAATCATTTCCAGCAGGCACTTGCGCGAAAGCAGCTCGACCCGTGGATCGAACGCGTAAGGGGCCTGCCCGAGAATAATCGAGGTGTCGCCAATCCAGTCGCCCTGTTCCCGGCTTTCTCCCCATACGTCCATCATGTTCACGCCGACCGTATTGGCGGCCTTGTCCCAAAGAGTATTAAAATAGGGAACGTCGCAATTGAAAGCGCCCAATCGCTGTGTATCGTACAGGTGCGGTCGAAATTTCAAGCCATAGACGGTGACGCCCGCCGGCACGGTGAATTGAACGAGGTTTCCACTGAGCCAGTTGGGAAACTCGAAGCACTGGCGGCCGGCGGTGGTGACAAATTCGTCGGCCGCAGAAGCGGTGATGGCGACTGAGTCGGGCACGATTGTGATAAGAAGGCCTGCGGTGGAACTGCTGACGTCCAGCCAGGGCGTAAACTGTTCATTGACCGGCAGGTGGCAGGTCCATACTGCGGGATTTGTGCCCGAGACCGTGTTGGAGGCAAAATCCTGAACTGGCAAGTCTCGCCATTGGGGGATGGACCTCAGCCAAAGCTTGCCCCATGGCGGGCCGCCCACCGGGCCCCGGTCGGTCGGAGTGGCCCAACCGCTGTCGTCGTAATCGGCGTTGGTCCAATCACCCGGATCCAGGCGCATGTCATAACGCAGGCTCCATTCCGGCAAGTCAGCGTTGGGTTGCGGCACTACCGTGGCCGATTGGAAAGCACTGTTGGTAATCATACGCCAGGTCGTGTCGCTTTGCAGCAATGTCCCATCGGCGTTCATCTGGAACAAAAATCCCGCCGTGCCGCTGTTTGTGTGGCTTTCACCACTTTTGCCGAAAAACCATTGCAAGACGGCGATTGTATTGGATCCCGCCTGAAGGTACGGCGACAGATCCACCTGGTCGTACCAGGTATCGGTCGGGGTGGGCGAGCGCTTGAGTTCTCCCTCCCGCACCACCATCTGCCCATTGACCCACAGCCAATACTTGCTGTCAACGGCTATGCTGGCGATGGCGTTGTCGGGCCGGCTCGGCAACGAGAAAGTCTTGCGGTAACAGAGCCAAAGGTTGGTTTGAGAAGCCGCCGGGCCGATCCAGTGGGCAATCCAATT
>JBOHXA010000412.1:0-1423 GCA_050737335.1 Limisphaerales bacterium
AATTACACCTCCAATGATCCCAACGATGTTCTCGAAGGCGCGCACACAAACCTCCTTGCGGAGTTGAGCCAGTCCATGTATGCCTTCGAGCGCGCGATGGAACAACTCGGTCTTTCCAATAGTGTCACCAGCTTCACTTGCAGTGATTTCAGCCGCACTTTTCCCAGCAACGGCGAGGGAAGCGATCACGGCTGGGGCAGCCATCACCTGATCCTCGGCGGAGCGGTGAATGGCCAAAAGACCTACGGCCAATTTCCCGCGCAAATCATCAACGGTCCGAATGATACCGGCACCGGACGCTGGATTCCCACTACGGCCATTGATCAATACTTCGCGACTTTGGCGACCTGGTTTGGCGTGGATTCGGACAACCTGGCAACGGTGTTTCCGAACCTCAGCCGGTTTTCCTCCTCGAATCTCGGTTTCGTATGAAAAAATGGGTTGCCCTCGTTATGGGCGTCGCCGTTGTGGTTGGGATTTGGATTCTCATTTCAGCCCCCAGGAACGGACCATTGTCGCCAAAAACCGTTGAGCGGCAGAACGCCGCCGTGGACCGGGCGCTGGCCAATCAAAACACCAATACCGTTGCCGTCATTCGATCCAACTTTGCCCGCGTGCGCGTGCAGCCGGCAAATCCCTCTCAAGGCGCCGTTTCGATTGTGACTCCGCCGGCCGGGCCGCCGGCGCCGCTGCAATTCACCAATTTTGA
The DNA here is from genome assembly GCA_050737335.1 of Limisphaerales bacterium. GTDB lineage: Bacteria > Verrucomicrobiota > Verrucomicrobiia > Limisphaerales > UBA11358 > UBA11358. The sequence continues at coordinate 710 of JBOHXA010000412.1, forward strand.
ACCGGCTGCCGTCATGCAAAACATGGCTCGCGCCATCCGGCAATATGGCGAAATGTTTGGCGGCAATCCCGTGGGCAACAATCAGGAAATCACCGCCGAATTAAACGGCAAAAACCCAAAACACATCAATTTCATCAGCACTGATGCCGGAATGCGCATCAATAAAAACGGCGAGTTGATGGACCCGTGGGGCACGCCTTATTTCTTCCACCAACTTTCAGGCGCGGACACCGAAATCCATTCCGCCGGCCCGGATCAGAAAATGTGGACGGCGGATGATATTGTGGTTCATTCAGCGCAATAGGTCTGGGGGGAATAATCCTCATCCTCGATGAATTACCCCACTGCTCACAGTCGCATCAAGACCACGAACCTTTCCATCCCGCGCTTCGCGTCATGGAGCGTGGTGGCAAGTCTGCGCGACACCGCTTTGAAACGCTGTTGCACGTGTCAAACGACGACAACCGGGACTCATTCCGACCCTCGCCGCTACGAATCCGGCGCGCAATCGTTGTCTTCGGACACCACCGTCGGCTCAATCAGTCCAGGCATGGATCTTCTCCAATTTAACGCGGCTTCCTTCAGCCGTTCGGTAATCCGCGGATACTTATCGGCGACATTGGTCGTTTCGTCCTGGTCCTTATCAATATTATAGAGTTGCACGTCGGTGCCGTCCGCGTTCACCAGGAGTTTCCATTTGCCGTCGCGCACGGC
>JBOHXA010000413.1:0-5351 GCA_050737335.1 Limisphaerales bacterium
AGCCGACTCAGGTGATTGATTTGTCGAAAATCACGGTAAATTCGGACCGCGCTGTGGAGATCGCCGCATCGCAACCGTTGTTGAAAGGGCTTAATCTCCGGTATACGAAAGTGACACTGCAAAAATCCACCAGCGGCCCGGAATGGAGAGTCGAATTGTGGGCGGCCAAAGTCAGCAACCCGACGAAAGATGCGAACGTTGGCAACGTTTATATTTCTGCAGCGAATGGTTCGGTGCTTCAATCGGCGCTGCATCCGGGCAATGCTGGATAAGGCCTCCCGGTTTCCCGCGTGCGAGCAGTGCGTGCATTCGCGCATCACGCTTCATTGTGTATCGTGAATGAAGTCGCCGGAATCTGAATTTAGACGACGCAACTTCCCGCTGAGGTTGCCCACGACATCTCTAATTCAAAACGGGGGCAGTTCTTACTTCGAATTCAGATGCGCGGCAACGGCGGTTGCCATCGTGTCCACACTAAACAGAATTCGCCGCGCTCCGTCGGAATCGGCGATTTTTAAGCCGTACGCTTTATCCAAGGCTACGACTAGCTGCAGGGCGTCCACCGAATCCAAGCCCATACTACCCGGACCGAACAATGGCTGGGCATCGGCAATATCCTCGGGACCGACCTGGAGCATGAGGTTTTCGACCATGAGCCGCTTGATTTCCTGTTTAAGGGCGATCGAGGAGTCCATGAGGGTCAAGCGGGCCGACGTTCGTCGCGCTTTTCCACCAAGGCGGCAAGTTTTTGTTCCGCCTGTTCCATGCCCGAAAGTTGCGGCAAAGGGACATGCCGTGGCTGGGGCGAAACCGGCTCTTGCCGGGAATGCATGCGTTCGGGCGATCTGGTTTCGAACTCCTGGGATTCCGGATATGCCCGCCGCGCCAACCAACCGCCTAACAACCACCATGCAACGGCCAGATTGAACACAACGGGCATCAGTCCGTTCGCAATATCGTCCGTATCAGGATGTCTGATGAGTTCGAGATCGAGCAATGGCATGACTTCTCTAAGGCCAAAATATAGGAAAAGAAGACCCAAAAGGCGGACCGCCAAACCGAATATGTCTTTTGGTTTCATCCGTGCTCGATGAATAATTCGTTAACGGGCCCCTTGAATGCCCCGACTCACGCCGCGGCTGGCGTTTGCTTTTCCTTCTTTTGTCTGGTTGCCAGATTTTTGCGCTTGATATAGCCGGCGCGCCGTTTTCGTTTTAATAGTTTGTTGTATTGTCGTCCCATAGTTCTTTACTTTTTCCGCGGAATGCGGTTTCGTGTGAGCACTATGAGAGTTTATGCGCTTCAATTCAATCTCTTTTTGTTGCTGGCGGCTCTGTTGCCGTTGCTCGGAGGATGCGGTTCCCTCAGGCACAAGGACGAGCCTGTTTCCGCTCTTGCAGTTTACGTATCGGTTGCGCCTGATACGTCAACCGCGTTTAAAGGCGCCACCGAAACCGTCTCCGTATTGCGATCCGACCCCGTTCAAGTGACCGTTGACAAACAGCCCATCCTGACCGAAGGAAACGTTGTCGCCGCGAAAATCATTGACACACCCGCCGCGCCAGGCATCGAACTTCGGTTTGACGCAATGGGCACAGTCATCCTTGAACAATATTCGGCCACCAATCCCGGCGGACACTTTGTTATTTACGGAGAATGGGGCAAAGACCTGAAAGAGCGCCGGTGGCTCATGGCGCCGCTCATCACGAGCCGCATTCAAGACGGCATTTTGTCCTTTACTCCGGACATGTCACGCGATGAAGCCGCTCAGTTCGTCCTGGGACTGAACAACATCGCCAAAAGATTCCAAACCAATCCAACCGAATGATTTTTTTCCAAGGCTTCCGACGGGCCGGGTGTGGCATTTTCCGGCTGGGGCGGTTTTCAAAATGGGTGTTATGGTGTCTGCCCTATCTGTTTTTTGCCCTGGCGCGGCCGGGTATTGCGCAGACGCCATTTCGGTTCCCGACCGCGAACCATTACCTGTATGTGCCGGGCGCGGAATTGAAATTCTTTGCCCCGACCGAACCGGACAAACCCTGGACGAGCGGCAGTTTTGGTTGCGTGCGGGACGACGGCCACCGCATGCACGAGGGCCTGGACATTCGCCATTTGCACACCAATCGGCGCGGCGAACCGACGGACCCTGTCATGGCCACCGCCGATGGCACAGTCATGTACATCAACATCCGGCCCTCGCTTTCCAATTATGGCAATTATATTGTCATTCGACACGTCATTGAGGGCATCGAAATCTATTCCCTTTACGCGCACTTGAGCGCGGTCCGTTGGGGATTGCGGGCCGGCGAACAGGTCAAGGCCGGGGATGTGATTGCCACGATGGGCAGAACTTCGAACGCCGGCATAATTGCGCCCTGGCGCGCGCACGTCCATTTTGAATTGAACGTCCTGGTCAATGATCATTTCGCATCGTGGTGGCGCCGGGCCTCACCCGGCGAGCGCAACGATCATGGCGAATGGAACGGCCAGAATCTCAACGGCCTTGACCCCCGGCAAATCCTGCTCCAGGAGAAAACCGGGAAATTCGACCTTTTGAATTTCTTGCGCGGTCAGACGGCGCTTATTCGGGTATTAGTGCGAGCGACGAATTTCCCTTATCTCAAGCGTTATCCCATGCTCGTGCTAAAAAACCCGGTGGCCGAACGCGAGGGCGTGGCCGGATACGAAATCGCGCTAAATTACAATGGCGTCGCGTTTGCCCTCATGCCGCGCGCCGCCTCGGAAATCAGGAGCCGCGCCAGGTTCCAGTTGCTTTCGGTCAATGAGCCCGAAGAACTGGCCAATCCATGCCGCGGGTTCGTCCGGCGCCGGGGTGGCCGCTGGGAGCTGGCCAATGAAGGTTTACGTGAACTGGAACTTCTGACTTATCCGTGAGAGGGTCATGAATTTAGATTTATTCTAAATCTTGACGCCGCCGCCCTTCTGTCCTAGATTCCCCTTGTGATGAACGCCGCGGAGAAACAGTCCCAATTCAGCCGTCGCCTTAGGACGAACGGCTTTCGTTTTACCCCCCAGCGGCAGCAGGTTTATGACGTGCTCCTGCAAAAGCGGGACCATCCCACCGCCGATGAGGTATTCATTCGGGCAAAAAGGCGAATGCCGGAAATTTCCCATGCCACGGTCTATAACTGCCTGGACGCGCTGGTCAAATCGGGCCTGGTGCGGCAAGTGACGCTGGACCGCGGCGCGACCCGCTTTTGTCCGAATATGCACGAGCATTGCCATTTTTATTGTGATGACTGCGACAGCGTTTTCGACGTGGATTTGCCGCCTGGCGCTCGCGCCGGCGTGACGCTGCCGCGAGGCTTTCGCGCCAGACATTTTGACATTGCCATCCATGGCCTCTGCATTGTGTGCTCAAAACGATCAAACGCTTGAAGATTTAAACGCTTTTAATTATGCCGACAGCAACTGATACGATTGAAGGGTTGGTCCAGACAGAATATAAGTATGGTTTTTATACCGACGTGGAAACCGAATCCGCGCCGCCGGGATTGAATGAAGATATCATCCGCCTGATTTCCCGCAAAAAAGACGAGCCCGAATGGATGACCGAGTGGAGGCTCAAGGCCTATCGGCATTGGCTGACCCTGGAAGAACCGACCTGGCCGAAGGTTCATCACGAAAAAATCAATTACCAGGACATCACCTATTATTGCGCCCCGCGGAAAAAGGGGGATGGCCCCAAGAGCCTCGATGAAGTGGACCCGAAACTTCTCGAGACGTATGAGAAACTCGGTATTCCCCTGCGCGAACGCGAGCGACTTGCCGGCGTGGCGGTGGACGCGGTATTTGATTCAGTTTCCGTTGGCACGACATTTCAAAAGCAGCTTGCGGAAGAAGGAATCATTTTCTGCTCCATGAGCGAGGCGACGCGCGAGCATCCCGAATTGGTCAGAAAACATATCGGCATGGTCGTGCCTTATACCGACAATTTCTTCGCCGCCCTGAATTCAGCCGTTTTTACCGATGGCTCATTTTGCTACATCCCCAAAGGCGTGCGTTGTCCCATGGAACTGTCCACCTACTTCCGCATCAATGCGGCTAAATCCGGCCAATTCGAGCGCACGCTCATCGTAGCCGATGAAAGCTCGCACGTCAGCTACCTCGAAGGTTGCACGGCCCCGATGCGTGATGAAAATCAATTGCACGCCGCCGTGGTGGAATTAATTGCCATGGACAATGCCGAGATCAAATACAGCACGGTCCAGAATTGGTATCCCGGTGACGAGCAAGGACGGGGCGGCATCTACAATTTCGTAACCAAGCGCGGCTTGTGCAAAGGGCGGAACTCAAAAATATCCTGGACACAGGTCGAGACCGGCTCGGCCATCACCTGGAAATACCCGAGTTGTGTGCTCCTGGGTGATAATTCCAAGGGCGAATTCTATTCCGTCGCCGTCGTCAACAATTTGCAGCAGGCCGATACCGGCACAAAAATGGTTCACATTGGCAAAAACACGCGAAGCACAATCGTGTCGAAAGGCATCTCGGCCGGACGCGGCCAGAACAGCTATCGCGGGCTGGTGAAAGTCCACAAGAGCGCCGAAAACGCGCGGAATTTTTCGCAGTGCGATTCGATGCTCATCGGAAATAAATGCGGCGCGCACACGTTCCCTTATATCGAGGTGAAAAACACGTCGTCCAGCGTCGAGCACGAGGCCACGACGTCGAAGATCGGCGAAGATCAGATATTCTATTGCAATCAGCGAGGCCTGGCCACGCAGGACGCCGTGAACCTGATTGTGAACGGCTTCTGCAAGGAAGTCTTCAAGGAATTGCCGATGGAGTTCGCCGTCGAAGCGCAGAAACTGCTTGGCGTGAGCCTTGAAGGAAGCGTTGGATAAGTTTTAAATGACTAAACCCATACTTGAAATCAACAACCTCTCGGCGGGTGTCGAGGGCAAACAAATCCTTAAGGGCGTGACCCTCACGGTCGGGCCGGGGGAAGTTCATGCTGTCATGGGTCCTAATGGCTCAGGCAAGAGCACCCTGGCGGCGATTCTGGCCGGGCGCGAGGGCTACGATGTAACGGGGGGCGAAGTCCATTACGACGGCAAGGATCTACTGGACCTCGACCCCGAGGAGCGCGCGCGTGAAGGCGTTTTTCTGGCATTCCAATATCCAGTGGAAATTCCCGGCGTCAACAGCACCTATTTCTTGAAAGCCGCGCTGAACGAAATCCGCAAGGCCAAAGGCCAGCAGGAATTGGACGCTATGGAATTCCTCATTCTCGTCAAAGACAAAATCAAACTTCTGGAATTGAACGAGGACTTGCTCAAGCGTTCGGTAAATGAAGGTTTTTCGGGCGGCGAAAAAAAACGCAATGA
>JBOHXA010000414.1:0-2453 GCA_050737335.1 Limisphaerales bacterium
GCTGCGGGCTGTGCCCGCGCGGCTGCCTCGATGCATTTTGCGATACTTAACTCGCGCCGGTTGTAATGCCATAAAAAATTGAGAATCAAATCAGGCTGGCGCCGGAATCGGGATTTCAGCCGGACGCGGTTCCTGCTTCTTTTGTGGTTTGTTTTCGCCGCGACAAATCCAGCATTTAATGCCGAGCTTGCCATACACTGTGAGCGCCTCAGCAAAGCCATAGTCAATGTTCGCGCGAAGGGTGTGCAAGGGCACGCGGCCCCAATGATATTGTTCAACGCGGGCGAGTTCAGCGCCGCCCAGGCGTCCCGCGGCGCGCAGTTTGATGCCTTCCGCGCCAAAGTCTTTTGCCGTCTGCAATGCTTTTTTCATTGCGCGGCGGAACGACACGCGGCGCTCCAATTGGAGCGCAATGTTTTCGGCCACCAATTGGGCATCCAATTCCGGCGTTTTGACTTCCACGATGTCCACATACACTTCCTTGCCGGTCCTGCGGCTTAACTCTTCCTTGAGTTTGTCAATTTCGGCGCCTTTGCGGCCAATCACCACGCCCGGCCGGGCGGTCAAAATTGTCACCCGGCAACGGTTGGTGGCGCGTTCGATAATAATTCTGGGCACCGAGGCAGTTTCCAGTTTCTTTTTTAGCAACTCGCGAATTTCGCGGTCCTCGGTGAGCAATTGGCCGAAGTCTTTCTTTGCGGCGAACCACTTCGAACGCCAGTCCTTGTTGACCGCGACGCGCAGACCGATTGGATTTGTTTTTTGGCCCATGAATTAAAATTGGATTGATGGATTTTCGGATTGGCGGATTGACGGGGCAAAAACGGCGCGCATTGGAATCTCCATGATCCAATAATCCAATAAGCCGGTAATCCTGTTGAGTTTGTTATTCATCGCTTAAAGTGACCATTACGTGGCAACGACGCTTGATAATCGGGCCGGCTGAGCCACGCGCCTTGGGAGTAAAGCGCTTGATGCTCATGGCGGTGCCGGCCACAGAAACTTTCACCCGCAACGATTCGGGTGAGAGACGGTTTTGTGAACTCAAAAAGCTTTCGTATTTTCGCAGTTTCCGGCTTAAAGCGTTGCGGCGCTTGTGGTCGCGTGTATTTTCGATCTGTGATTCCAAATGTCTGACTTCCTGCTGGATTTTCGCGGGGTCCCATTCGTTTCTAAAGAATTCGGCATTGGCGATTGCCGATTTTAAGGTCTTGAAGACGACGCGCGCCCCTTTGCGCGGCACCACGCCCAGAATGGCCTGCGCCTGCTGGGCGGACAGTCCCTGGATTTGCCGCACCACCTCGCGCATTTTCTGCGCGGACATCGGAACATTTTTTGTAATGGCTTGGACTTCCATACGTTTATTTTGCCTCCGCCTTGGCGGTATGCGCGCCGTGCTTCTTGAACACGCGCGTGAGTGAAAATTCTCCCAGCCGATGCCCCACCATGTTTTCAGTCACGAAGACAGGGTTGAAGACCTTGCCGTTATGGACATTAAACGTCAACCCTACAAAATCGGGCGTAATCGTCGAACGGCGGGACCACGTCTTGATGGGCGACTTGGATTTGGCGTCTTTGGCCTTCTGGATTTTGGCCTGAAGGTGATGATCTACAAACGAACCTTTTTTAATCGAGCGTCCCATAACTATTTGATCTTGATCGGCAGCCCATTGCGTCGAACCACAATAAAGCGGTTGGAATACTTATATTTTGCGCGCGTTTTCCCGCCTTTGGCGATTTTGCCCCAGGGCGAGGTCAACTGTTGCCAGCCACCCCCGGATTTTGATTTGCCGGCGCCCCCGCCGTTGGGGTGGTCCACAGGGTTGCGAGAGACTCCGCGGTTGATGGGCCGGATGCCGCGATGCCGTGAGCGGCCCGCTTTGCCTAAAATAATATTTTCGTGCTCCGTGTTGCCGACCTGACCGATTGTTGCATAGCACTCTTCGTTCACACGGCGGATTTCGCCCGAAGGCAGCCGGATTTGGGCGTAGCCCGCGTCACGGGACATCAACATCGCCGCGCCGCCAGCCGAGCGAACCATTTGGCCGCCGCGACCCGGCGCCAATTCGATGTTATGAATCGAAAGGCCGACCGGAATCGCCTTGAGCGGCAGGGCGTTGCCGGATTCAGGCGGCGCCGCCGGCCCGCTGGAAATCTTCTTACCCACCTGGATGCCCGTGGGCGCAATAATATAACGTTTTTCTCCGTCGGTATATCGAAGCAAGGCCAAACGCGCAGAGCGCATCGGGTCATATTCAATCGCCGCCACGGTCGCTTCCACACCGTGTTTATTGCGTTTGAAATCCACGATTCGGATTTTCTGCTTATGACCGCCGCCGATGCCGCGAGCAGTGACCCGGCCATAATGATTGCGCCCGCCCGTCTTTTTGCGAATCTCGACAAGCGATTTCTCCGGCTTTGTCTTGGTAATGTCGCTAAAGTCCGCGATCGTG
>JBOHXA010000415.1:0-1312 GCA_050737335.1 Limisphaerales bacterium
CAGCAGGAGAAAGCACCAGGGGAAAAAATGAAATTGAAATTGCCACGCATAGAACCGAAGCAATTGCGCCACGGGTTCGCGCCCTTCGGCTGAACCCTGGCGCCAAACTTCGGCAAAACATAGCCAGGGCAAGGCAAGCAGCCCGAAAATTGCCAGGCCCGAAACCAACCGAAGAAATGAATGGCGGTCACGCCGAAACAATGTCAGGGCGAGAATGACAAGAATCGGGACGTTGGCGAGGGCGCAGACATAGTTGCAATAAAATTGCGCGAGCAAAGCCACGACGACAAACCACGGGCCTGCTTTCTTTCCACCGAGAATTTGATAAATGCCTAAGACCAGGAAAATCTCGGCCAGGACCGTAAGCGAATAGTAGCGGCATTGACGAATGTGCAGCAAAAACACTTCCGAGACGCCCAACAACAGCATCGCACTGAGAGCCACTCGATGGCGCCGATATATTTGCCATGCAACCAGGCCCAATGCGATCACCGACAACCAGCCAACGAATGCGAATGGCGCGCGCCCGGCCCACGTGGTCTGGCCAAAAACGGCAAACGATCCGGCAACCATATAGTCCGGCAACCACGGCGACCAGGTCCAAACACCCTCGCGCGCGTCATACTTGTCTCCGTGCAAGGAAATGTGATTGGCGCCGTCATCCACTTTGGGCACGCCAAACCTGAGAACATTCCGCGCCAGCAACGCCGTCTCGGCTTCGTCGCCCCAGAAAGGGCGTCCGCCCAGGTTGCAGAAGGCCAGGAAAAAGACCAGCGACAACAAGGCCAGATAAACAGCCGCCATGCCAATAACCGCCGGACGAAATCCGCCACCGATTTCAATGGATTTCATTCACGTGGAGGAAAGTCCTCGAACCGTCAATCCGTCAGGACATTGGAATGGATTTTGGACCACATTTCGGTGGACGATCAGAGTCGCGGGCTGATCGGATCCGACGAGGGTTGGAACAGGGCGCCATCCGCCAGCCCGCAAATATACCGCGATCATGACGACCGCGCTTTTATGGCCGTGAGGATATCCGCAATGACCTCGGCCCTGGGTTTTGCGCCGAGGTTGCCTTTGCCATGCACGCGCACACTGATGTTTCCGGCTTCCAGGTCCCGCGCCCCAATCACAAGCATCGTATGGACCTTGGCCCTTTCGGCGTCCTGGATTTTGCCGTTGATTTTATTGGATGAAAAATCGGATTCAGCGCGGACAAAACTGGCGCGCAATTCATTGACGATTTGTTTGGCATAATTTACAAGCCTTTCTTCATCGCCAATTGTCAGGACCCGGACCTGTTCAGGCG
>JBOHXA010000416.1:0-4423 GCA_050737335.1 Limisphaerales bacterium
GGCGGGTGCTACTCCAACATCCTGAACAATTGCCTCCTCATTTACAATAGCGCCGGCGGGGACGGAATTGCCGCGGCGGACGGGTGCTGTCTGACGAATTGTACCCTGGTTTATAACCGAAATCGCATCGACTCCGATGCCGATGATATCGTGCAGTTCTCCACATTGAGAAACTGTATTCTGTATTACAATGATGAAAATAAATACGAATACGGAGATGGAAATTTTCAATACTGTTGTCTGGATCCCGGGATGAATTACACCTATAGCTTTAACTTTCCCCTTTGCATCAGTAACGCGCCGTCATTTGTGAATCTCACAAATGATTTTCATCTTCAATCCAATTCCCCATGCATCAACGCCGGCGCCAATTCGTTCGTGGCCAGCGCGTCGGACCTCGACGGCAATCCCCGCGTGGCCGGCGGCACCGTTGACATCGGCGCGTACGAATATCAATCGCCCGCTTCGGTTATCTCTTACGCCTATCTCGATCAATATGGGTTGCCCATTGACGGTTCGGTGGATTTCGCGGACCTGGATGGGACCGCGTTTAACGTTTATCAGGACTGGATCGCCGACCTGAACCCCACCAATCCCGCTTCAGTTCTGGCGATGCTCGCGTCCGCCGCCACAAACAATCCGGCCGGGGTGAGGGTGTCCTGGCAAAGCGTCAGTGGGATTTCCTATAATTTGGAACGTTCCACCAATCTATTGGCGATTCCAACCTTTGTAACGATTACGAATATAACGGGGCAGGCGGGCGCCACCAGCTTCCAAGACACGACAGCCACAAGACAGGAGCCTTACTTCTACAGGGTGAGCGTGGTCGCCCCCTATGGGCAGAGATGAAAGCCGGGCGAGATGAATAAGCGATTTTTTCTCGCCCTTATCCTTTTATTTCCGGCGATGGCATTAAAGGCCGATTATTTCCCGCTCACGCAATCGGACCCGTCCAAACCCACCGACCTGATGCTCATTTATCAGGGTGGTATCCAGCGTCCGCGCTGGACCCTCAGCCGTTTTGCGCCCTATGTCACGTACCGGGACGCCCAAACCGGCAAAGAGCAGTGGCTCTTCGACGGATTTCTGTTCATCGAATTTCAGGACGGCCGCGGCCACACCTACGAACAGTATTCCAGGCTCAAACATGCAAACAAGGGCCAGTGGGCATGGCTGTTGCAGCGGAATTTTGCGAACAATGACGGCGTTCCCAATCTTGAAAAGGCAGTCGAGGCCGCGGCGGCGCGCATTGGCCAGCCGGTCCGCCGTCGTCAGGTCATTCTCACGCTGCCGGTGCCTGCGCCGGATCAAACCGATTGGGGGACCCTGGACGGCCGCGCACTGGATTTTCACAATAAGGCCGACCGCCTTGCCGCATGCGCCTGGTATCTGGACAAGGCTTTGGAACGGTGGAAGGAACTGGCGCCGGCGGAACTGGACCTGGCCGGCTTTTATTGGGTCGCGGAGGAATCATCCAGCACCAAAGGCATATTTCCCGATTTGGCTCAGGCCGTCCATGCGCGCGGAAAAGAATTTTTTTGGATCCCCAGTTACCACGTCAATACTCCGCTGGGTGAATGGAAATCGTTTGGATTTGATGAGGCGTATTTGCAGCCAAATTACTTTTTCCATCCCGGCCTGTCCGCGGCGCGGTTGCAAAATGCCTGCGACTTCGCCCGCGCTCATGGCATGGGGTTGGAAATTGAATTTGATCCACGCATGATCAGCGATCAGCCGGTCTTCGAGCCGCGATTTCACTCCTATCTTGACGCGTTCACCCGCAATGGTGTTCGCGACGGCGCAGCCATGGCATGGTACGAGGGGGGCGGAGCGCTGTATCGGCTGGCAGTTTCAGAGAATCCCAAATTTCGCGGCGATTACGATGAACTGGCGAAGTTTGTTTTGAAAAGGCAACGGATTGCAAATGAAGGCCGGCTAAAGATAAAGAATTAACCCCTGATTGGCCGCGCCTTCAAATCACAGTGCCATGGGGCAGAATGGCATTTTTGGGGATGATGACGATGCCGTCGCGGACAAAATATAAGTCGTGGTCCACGCGATCGGGTTTGCCGGCGGCAGAAATTTTGACGTTGTTTCCGATGCGCGCATTTTTATCAATAATGGCATTTTCAATGCGGCAGTTTTCGCCAATACCAATGCGTGGCTTGCCCTCGCTTTCGTTTTGCCGGATGGATTCCACGGATTCGTAAAAATCGCAACCCAAAATAATCGCGCGATTCATCTGTGTGCCCGAGCCGACGAACGTGCGCAACCCAACGATGGTGTTTTTAATTTTCGCGCCGTTAATAATGCAGCCGTCCGTCACGACGGCGTGCTCGATTTCCGCGCCATTGATCTTCGAACCGGGAAGATAGCGAGGCCGGGAAAAAATCGGGGCGCTCATGTCGAAGAAATTGAACCGTGGAAGTTCATTCACCAGGTCCAGATTGGCCTCAAAGAAATTGCGGATGGTGCCGATGTCCTCCCAATAGCCCTGAAAAATGTGCGAGCAAACGCGACGCGTGCCGATGGCACGGGGGATAATGTGCTTGCCGAAATCAGAAAGCTGATTATCCAACAATTCCTCGATAAGTTCGCGGTTGAAAACATAAATTCCCATCGAAGCCAGAAATTTCTCGCCGCCATCCTTGATGCCCATTTTTTCCAGCCATTCCGCGGGCAGATGAAGCGAATCCAGCAGCGCCGGGTCCTTCGGTTTTTCTTCGAATCGTTTAATGCAGAGGTCCTCGGAGATCTGCATAATTCCAAAGGATTGCGCCTCCGTCCGGCTCACGGGAATCGTCGCCACGGTGATGTCGGCGTCGCAGTCAATGTGTTCGGCGATGACGCGGCGGAAATCCATGCGATACAATTGGTCGCCGCTAAGGATCAGAAGATAATCGAAATCGTGATTCAAAAAGTGGGTGAGGTTTTTCCGGACGGCGTCGGCGGTGCCTTCATACCAGGAGGTGTTGGTGAGCGTCTGTTGGGCCGCGAGAATTTCGACAAAGCCGCTGGTGAAATGGTCGAACTTATAGGTACGGGAAATGTGGCCATGCAGGGAGGTGGAATTAAATTGCGTGAGCACATAGATGCGGCGGAAACCGGAATTGATGCAGTTGGAAATGGGAATATCGACGAGGCGATATTTGCCCGCCAGCGGCACCGCCGGCTTGGCGCGGTCTTTGGTCAGCGGAAAGAGCCGGGATCCCTGGCCGCCCCCCATGATCACGCACAGCACATTGCTGGTGTTTAATGATTGGCGGCCGGTTTGTGACATAACAATCAGGTGCGTCGGCAATATACCGACAATTTTCCCCGCGGCAAGCCATTGGAAAACGTACTGCTGAATCGGCAACACTCATGCCGTTACGCTGTCGGGAATTCATCATATCTTCCCGTTCTCCCGCTGCTTCAGGCCTCCAATGCTCGAATCCACAATAGCACCGTTGACGCGGAAGACAATTAAACTTCCGAGAATTCGGGAATTTGATCCAGCGATGCCATCGGACGGCTAACAGCCGGTTAAAAAACCATGGGCATTGCTGCTGAGAGAATTTTTGGCCTGTGGCGCCGAGCGAGGAGAGCGGCCATGTCCTTCATGGACCTAGACGCGACGGAGCGACAAAGCCGCAGGACAAAAAGGCCTCAGCCCGAAGGGTTTCGCCAATAATGGCCCGGCGACTTCGTTGACTGCTCAGCCACAGGTCCGTGGCGGACATGCTCCTTCGTCGCGCCTCGTCGGCGGGCCATTCCTGGCGAAACAGCAATATCCATGGTTTTTTAACGGGCTGTTAACCCCGGATGAACCGCGCGAATTCCGAATGAAAATGCGGCGGAATGCGCGCTTTGAACCGGGCCGTCTTCCCATTGTATTGCCGTTCCAGGACCTGGCCAACCTTGTGCAGTCGGGCTATGATATCGGCATTTGCGTGCGGGATGCGCAGCTCCAGGAACTCGCGTTTGGGCCGCAGTTGCGTCCCGATCTCGGCGAGCAGTTGCGGGATGCCTTCGCCACTTTTAGCTGAAATTTCAACCGCATGCGGATATTTTTCCTTCAACTGCGTCAAACTTCCGCCGTCCGCGGCGCAATCAATTTTATTGAAGACCATGATGGCCGTTTTGTCTCCCGCCCCAATTTCGGTCAAAACAGAATCGACCGCTTCAATTTGTTCCCAAGGGTGGGCATTGCTCACGTCCACCACGTGCAGGAGCAAATCGGCCTGGACCACTTCTTCGAGCGTGGCTTTGAATGCTTCCACCAGACCGTGCGGCAATTTGCGGATGAAACCGACCGTATCCGTGAGCAAGACATTTTGGTTCGTAGGCAGCTTCAACCGGCGGGTGGTCGGATCGAGCGTTGCAAACAGGACGTCTTTGGCCAGAACGTCCGCGCCGGTCAAGGCATTCAGAAGGGTGGACT
>JBOHXA010000417.1:0-2851 GCA_050737335.1 Limisphaerales bacterium
GTTCCGCAGCGCCTCCCTTAGCCTGAAGTCTGGGAGCGGCTGCCGTGTTTTGCGTGGCCGACGTTTCCTTTCCAGAGGTAGCGGAAAAGAATGACACGGAGCGCCGCGGCGAATGGAATGGCGAGGACTCCGCCCAGCAGCCCGCCCAGCAGGGTGATGCCAATCAGCACCGCCAGAATGATGACCAGCGGATGCAGGCCAACGCGATTGCCCATGATGCGCGGGGAATAGAAGAAATTTTCCAGGGACACCACTACCGCATATAGAACGACAATCATCAGCGGATGAAACCAATCCCCAAATTGCAAGGCGGTGAGCACCAAGGATATCGCGAAGCTGATCAGCGGGCCTAAAAAGGGGATCATTGTCAGAAGCAGGCACAGAAATCCCAGCAGGAACGCGTAGTCAAGGCCGACCGCAAGGAAACCGATCGTGTAGAGTGTGCCGCTGCAAAGGGCCACCAGGACCTGCCCCCGGAAAAAGGCGATCATGTATTGGTTGATGGCTTCAATAATGAATACGACTTCTTCCTTGGCCCGTGAATCGCGCATGGGCAAATAGTGCGTCCAGTTCAATCGAATCTGTCGCTTTTCGCGCAGGAAATAAAATGAATAGATCGGGATCAAAATGAGCGCAATCAATACGTCTATCAACGCGGTCGCCTTGGCCAGTTGCGATAGCACCCACGAACCGATGGTGGACAGCGCTCGCTCGAGCCAATCCGTCGCCGAGGCCATGATCCGATTGTGAATCTGCGTGGGTTGGGAAACGGCCGTTGAATTGGTCTTGGCGGCCGAGGACCGGGCCGAATTGGTGGAAGTGGACGAGGCATTGGCAGGCGGGGCGTTTGTATTTTGCTTCGTCAGCGCCGATGAGGCGGCGTTGCTGGCGCGGTCGGCCCATTCGAAATACCGACGCTCCACCCACGTGCGGTACTGGGGGATTTTTTGGATGAGCTTATGCGTTTCCTTGGCCATTTGTGGAATGACGCTTGCCAGAATGCCTGAGAAGCCGCAAAAAACGACAACGAACACAATGGTGATGCCCCAGGTGCGAACAACGCCGCGCCGCTCCAGCCAGTTGACGAGCGGATCAAATAAATAGGCAATCACCACCGCAATAGCCAGCGGCCAGATGACCGGGCCCAGCAGATTTAAAAATTTGCCAATTCCCCATACGGCCCCGGCGATGAGCGCAACGGTAAGGGCTATCGCAAAGGTGGTCAGGGCGAACCAAACAATTCGGAGTTGGGTTTCGCCGGGCGGCTTCATGTCGGATTTCTTGGCGTGAATCTTTCCTGCATGAATTTCAAGTGGCCGAATCAAAATGTCAAATACAAGCCGGTTCCGAGAACGGCCCTGAAGACGAGCCAAACCATTGAATTGCCGACTTTTCCGTTGCCGATCCGATGGGAAAGTGCATGGGTGAGGCGAAAGCCCATGTGGAAAAGCGCAAAGAACCCAACGTCCCCCTCCTGTTTATCCACACCCGCCCACGGCGCCAAATAAAGGCTTCCCGCCCGTGAAAAAAGCAGTTGACACTTCCGCAAAACTGTCCTATTGTCATAGGACACATAGCTATGCTGTTCGAAATTGATTTCAAATCCGGCGCGCCGGTTTATCTTCAATTGGCCGATCAGGTCCGGTATGCCGCCGCTTCCGGCGTCCTCAAGCCCCGTGAATCGCTTCCACCCATCCGGATTCTTGCCGAACAGCTCCGCGTCAACCGCAATACCGTCGCCAAGGCCTATGCCGAACTCGAAGGGCAGGGTGTCATCGAATCCGTTCAGGGCAAAGGATGTTTCGTGAGCGAAAATAATTCGCCATTCAAAAAGCAGGTCCGCGAGAAATTGCTCCTTAGGGAAGTGGACTCCGCCATTGTCGCGGCTCACCATCTGCAAGCCGGCCGGGATGAATTCCTGGCGCTTGTCAAAGAACGGCTCGATTTCTTCGAGCGCAAGGCCGCTCAAAACGATAAACAAACAAAGGAAAACCTATGAGCGATACACCCGTCATCCAAATCCAAGACCTCATACGGCGCTACGGCAAACTGGACGTCGTGAATGGACTTAACCTCACCGTGGAACCTGGGCGCTGTTACGGATTCTTCGGGCGCAACGGCGCGGGCAAGACCACCACCATCAAATGTTTGCTGAATTTGCTCCGGCCCGCCTCCGGCACTGTTCGTGTCTTCGGCCTCGACCCGCAACGCCACGAGGTGGTCGTTAAATCCCGGCTCGCCTACGTGCCCGACGCCGTCCCGTTTTATCCGTGGATGACCGTGCGGGACACCCTCGATTATTTCGCCTCGTTCCGTTCCCACTGGAATCGTGACATCCAGGATGATTTGATCGGCCGCTTCCAGCTCAACCCAAACCAAAAAGCCGGCGCAATGTCCAGGGGCCGGAAAACCCAACTTGCCCTCATTGGCGCGGTTTGTCCCGAACCTGAATTGCTACTGCTCGACGAGCCTACGTCCGGCCTGGACCCCATCGTCCGCCGGGAATTTATCGAAACCGTCATTGGGAACGCTTTGGCAATGGCCGGCACTTTGGGGACTGGCGAGCAAACGCCGGATCGCGCCTGTTCAAATGGGAAGCCGTTCCGATTGGGTCGCGCTGGCAAATGGTTCAGCGTTGGCCCTCGCGGCTGACGGCACTCTTTGGTCCTGGGATAATCCAAGCCGCCATATCTGGCTGGCGCCATCCCGCAAACCAATCTATATGGGAAATATTTTTACGGAAGCCGACGATGCGCAAACCAGGGACTGGTCACATAAATAGTCAAAAAAACACTGCCGGGTCACAATTTCGAAAGGAATTCCTCCGGCGTGAGGCCGCTCTCACTAAGAC
>JBOHXA010000418.1:0-12187 GCA_050737335.1 Limisphaerales bacterium
CATTACAATCAAGCTGACGGTCTCCCGGAAGCCGTGCTTGACCGCGGAATTCACACGAGTTGGGGTTGGATTTTTTCCGCATCCACGCCGAGGTCTTTGATTGCCTGCGCGACGATGTCCCTGCCAATCAGGTTTCTTTCGGCCAACGCGTAAAGGGTTGCGATGACCGTGCTCTCGGCATCCACTTCGAAAAAACGGCGCAATCGTTCGCGCGTGTCGCTGCGGCCAAAGCCGTCGGTCCCGAGCGTGACCAGGCCGCCCGGCACCCACGGCGCAATTTGGTCGGGCACGGTGCGCACATTGTCCGAGACGGCGACAAATGCCCCCTGCTCTTTTGCCAAAAGGTTCTCAAGGTATGACTTTTTGGGCGGCTGCGCCGGATGAAGCATGTTCCAGCGCTGGCAGCGAATCGCGTCATTGCGCAACAATTTATAGCTTGTCGCGCTCCAAACGTCGGCGCAAACGCCGTAGCGTTCGGCCAGAATTTCCCGGGCCCGCAAGGCGGAATTGATGATCGGCCCGCTTCCAAAAATGTGCGCTTTAATTTTTTTGCCTTCCGGACCGGGTTTAAATTTATAAAGACCCTTTAAAATGCCTTCGGCGCAGCCGTCGGGCATCGCGGGCATGGCATGATTTTCATTGTAAAGGGAAATGTAATAGAACAGTTCCTCGTTTTCCACGAACATGCGGCGCATGCCTTCCACGATTATCACGGCCAATTCATAGCCGAATGCCGGGTCATAAGGCAGACAGGTCGGGATTGTGCCGGCGTGAAGCAGGCTGTGGCCGTCCTGATGCTGCAACCCTTCGCCATTCAACGTGGTGCGACCGGCGGTCGCCCCAAGGAGAAACCCTTTTGCCCGAATGTCGCCGGCCAGCCAGAACAAATCCCCAACCCGCTGAGGACCAAACATGGAATAATAAATATAGAACGGAATCATCGGCACGCCCAGCGACGCATAACTCGTCCCGGCCGAGATGAATGACGAAATAGAACCGGATTCGGTGATGCCCTCCTCGAGGATCTGGCCGTCTTTCGCTTCGTGATAGTACAGCAGGGACGCCTTGTCCACCGGTTCATAAAGCTGACCCTTCGAGGAATAAATCCCAATTTCCTTGAAAAGGCCATCCAATCCAAAAGTCCTGGCCTCGTCCGGAATAATGGGCACTACATGTTTGCCCACATCCCCTTTGCGGACCAGCGAACCCAGCAGTATGGCAAATGCCTTGGTCGTCGAAGTGGTTCCGGAGTTATCGGCTTTCAACAGGTTTTGAAATTCACTGAGCTGTGGAACTTTCAACGTCGCGGGTTTGACGATTCGGGCGGGCAAAAACCCGCCGAGGGCCTTTCGCCGCGCCGACATGTACTTCATCTCGGCGCTCTCTGGAGCGGGACGATAAAACGGCGTCCCGGCAATTACATCGTCAGTAATGGGAATTTCAAAACGACGGCGAAACTCGCGCAATTCTTTCTCATTCAACTTTTTCTGCTGGTGCGTGATGTTGCGTCCCTCGCCGGCCTCGCCCAGGCCGTAACCCTTTACGGTTTTTGCCAGGATGACGGTGGGCTGGCCCTTGTGGGCCACGGCGGCCTTGTATGCGCTATAGACCTTGAGAGGGTCATGCCCGCCGCGCAGCAGTTTATGAATCTGCTCGTCAGTGAGATGGTTCACCAACGCGAGCAATTCAGGGTATTTCCCGAAGAAATGCTTGCGCGTGTAGCTGCCAGGCTCGACGGAGTATTTCTGGAAATCGCCGTCAACGCATTCTTCCATGCGTTTGAGCAAAAGTCCTGATTTGTCGCGGGCAAATAGTTCGTCCCAATTGCCGCCCCAAATGACTTTAATCACGTTCCAGCCCGCGCCACAGAAGAGCCCTTCCAGTTCCTGAATGATTTTTCCGTTGCCGCGCACCGGGCCGTCCAGGCGCTGCAAATTGCAATTGATAACCCAGATTAAATTGTCGAGGTTTTCGCGCGCCCCCATTGTGATGGCGCCCAGCGACTCCGGTTCGTCACATTCGCCATCGCCCAGAAACGCCCAAATTTTCGGCTCTTCCTGCCACTTCACCAGCCCTCGCGCCTGCATGTAGCGGTTGAACCGCGCCTGATAGAGTGAAACAATCGGCCCCAACCCCATTGAGACGGTGGGAAATTGCCAAAAATCCGGCATCAGGTAAGGATGCGGATAGGACGAAAGGCCGCCGCCCGGCGCGAGTTCCTGCCGGAAATTTTGCAGATGGGTTTCATCCAAACGGCCCTCTAAAAACGCGCGCGCATACATCCCGGGGGATGCGTGGCCCTGAAAGAAAACGAGGTCGCCGGAGAAGTTTTCCGACGCCCCCCGGAAAAAGTGGTTGTAGCCGACCTCATAAAGCGTCGCTGAGGACGCGTACGTGGAGATATGGCCGCCCAAGCCGTTGTGAATGGAATTGGCCTTGACGACCATGGCCATGGCGTTCCAACGCGCCAGGCTTTTGATGCGCCGCTCTATTTCCCGATCACCGGGATATTTTGGCTGCTCTTCCGGAGGAATGGTGTTGATATAAGGCGTCGTGACACCGCCCGGCGAACGAGGGGCGACACGCAACTGATTGGCGAGCTTTTCCAGCAATTTGGCCGTCCGCTCGGGGCCTTGATTTTCAAGGGCCAGCTCGAATACGGACTTGAGCGATTCGTCCCATTTATCGCCATTACCATTTGTATAAGACCGGCCAACGGGGCGCGAACCGTAAATTTCTTTTGTCTCGACGTTCACTTTGATTCAATTTTCCACAATGTGCCTGAAAACGCGAAAGAATTATAACCCAATCTCCGCGTCCCGCGCCAGTGAAATATCAGGAACATTGAATCGCTGGATCACTGCAGCGCTCCTTTGCGGCATTTTGACATGACTATGGACTTTCTTGATTTAACGTTCGGCGCGCCCGAGGAAAATCTGGCGTGCGATGAAGCCCTTCTGCATTGGCGCGAGCAAAACGGCGGAAATGGCATTTTGCGTTTCTGGGAATCGCCAAAGACCTTTGTCGTGCTCGGGTACGCCAACAAAATTGGAGCGGAAGTAAATGTGGCGCGATGTGAGGCCGAGAGAATACCTGTTTTGCGGCGCTGTTCCGGCGGCGGAACGGTTTTGCAAGGGGCCGGTTGTTTCAATTACGCCTTGATTTTGCCAATTACGGCAAATTCCGCGCTTTCGGCAATTTCCGGGGCAAATAAATACATCATGAATCGGAATGGGACGGCGATTCAGTCCATGGCCGGCAAATCGCTTTCGATTCAGGCGCGGGGCTGCACAGACCTTGCCGCCGCCGTGGGTTCGCCGGCTGTTTTTCGAAAATTTTCAGGAAATTCACAGCGACGGCACAAGGCTTTTTTGCTCTTTCATGGAACGTTTTTATTGAATTTCGATCTCGAACGCATCGGAAAATATTTATTGCCACCGTCGCGCCAGCCGGATTACCGCCAGGGCCGCGGTCACCGGGATTTTTTGATGAACTTGAGTTTTCCGGCGTCCGCTGTGAAAGAGGCGATGATGAAAATTTGGAATGCCGGGACGCCGTTGCGGGCGCCTCCACTGGATCTCATTTCGGCCATGGCCCGGGACAAATACTCCACGCGGCAATGGAACGAGAAATTCTTTGACCTTTGAAATCAGCCGAGTTGGCTTAAAATGGCCGAGTGAGCTCCGCCCCGCACCTCAACGCAGAAGCCAAGGCATCGCTGCCGCAGCATGTGGCCATCATCATGGACGGCAATGGCCGCTGGGCGAAACAGCATGGCCTGCCGCGCATCGAAGGCCATCGCGTTGGCGCGGAATCGGCCAGGACAATCATTCGCGCCGCGGGAGAGTTGGGAATCAAATACCTGACGCTATATGCGTTTTCAGCGGAGAATTGGAACCGCCCAAAGGACGAAGTGGACGCGCTCATGAAATACCTTGTCCATTACCTCAAATCCGAAACGCCGGAGCTTAATAAGAACAATGTGCGGCTTGAAGTCATCGGCCAGATTTGGCGTTTGCCTGAGAATGTGCAGGAACCTCTCAAAAAATCCATTGCCACATTGTCCAGGAACAACGGCTTGACACTGGTGATGGCATTAAGCTACGGAAGCCGGATAGAAATCGTGGACGCCGTGCGCGCGATTGCCGAAAAGGTGCGGCGCGGTCAATTGGAAAACGCCGACATTACCGAAAAAGTCATCTCCGACCATCTCTGGACGCGAAATATTCCGGACCCGGACCTGCTGATCCGCACCAGCGGCGAAATGCGCGTAAGCAACTTTTTGCTCTGGCAAATTTCCTACGCCGAACTGGTCATAACGCCGACGCTTTGGCCGGACTTTCGGAAATCGCAGTTTTATTCGGCACTGGAAGAATACGCGCGGCGGCACCGGCGGTTTGGAGGGATTTAAAACGGAGGAGACGGTGGCGTTTGATCTGTTTGTGGATTTTATGTCCCCGGGTGGTGTGCAACGCCGCGCGGGTTTTGGGGATGTGGGCAAACACCGTGGAAAATGATTAGAGCGAGCTCACGCTCGCTGCTACGGTGGCTGGGGGTATGACACATTTGTTGATGGTATGAGTTTTGTGATGGGGCGTCCTGAAACGTTGACCTACCTGGAGCGGGGTCGCCCACATACGTCGGCCCTTGCATTCATGAGGGGACCGGTTACACTGCCGCCATGAAGTTTGCTTTGGCAATTTTGGTTTATTTGATCATGGTCGCAATTCTCGGCACAGGCATCCTGCTGCTGGTTTTGGGCAAGCCATGGTTCTTCATTATTGCCTTCATCGTGTATGTTGTGGCCTTCGGCAGGTTGGGCTGCATGACGCATTGAAAAGCCCCGGGGCGCTATTTTGCCGGCACGGGGAATTTCGTCCACATGGCCGAGAGAATTTGCTGGGAAGGCCATCCCTTCGAGGCGTAATTCCCGGCGAATATGCCGGAGGCCAGAGCAGTCGCTCCTGAGGTTCCCTCGACTTCCCAGTATTGGTTTTCATAGCCGAAAATGCCCGTGCCTGGCAAAGCGAGCATGGTCGGGTCATTCCAATAATTCGCATAAGAAGCAAGCTGGCCGGACTGGCTTAATGCTGTGACAGCGACAGCCCCTGAATCGGCAGCCGGATAGTAAGGCGCGCCGATTGGGGTATTACCCGCAGCCGCAAACACCGTAATGCCATCCTGTTTCGCCTGGGCGATAAGCGCCTCCAGAGCCGGACTGTCCTCATCGCTGCCCAAACTTAAATTGATTGGATTGTCCCCAGCGTTGACCGCATCCGTAAAGCCTTCCATCACATCCCATGTCGTTGTCTGCTCGCCCGATTCATAAACATCGAAGGGCTGGATTTGCACCGAGGTTTCCTGGCTGCCGGTCGTATTGGCAATCGCCTGCAAAATGAGAGACGCCATCGCATCCCCATGTGTCGGCCCGGAATCGCTGTCGGCGCCGCCGGCGACATCCACTTCCGGAAGGACAAACTGGGAGGCGTTCGCGCCGAGCGCCTGCGGATCCACGGCCGTGTCAACCAACCCTACCACGACTTTTCCGGATGAGGGCGGCGGGTTGAGAGTCAGAGGCATCGCCGGCGCGCCCGCCGAAGCAATGTTCGACGGGGCTGGCGGCGGGTCGTAGAAATTGTCATAACCGACGGACTCAACGTCACTATCCGTCTGAAGCTGTGCCAGCGCGCTGGCTGTGGCATCTTCGTCCGTAAATTGTAAGCGATAGAGGCCGTATTTATCGAGCCGGCCGATGACTTTGGCCCCAAGCAATTTCGCGAGCGCGTCAATATTTGTCCCGGGCTTCACTTTCACGAGCAATTCATTCGGAACATGTTTCGGCTTATGGGCGCTTACCAGATGCGTTGCATTTTTCACGTTCGTCCGAAAAACATAGAGTTGCCATGGTGAATCGGTTTGCGGGACCAGGGCGAAATTCAAATCACCCAGCAACATTTTGAGGGCTTCACCGGCGGGAAGATTTTTGAATTTAGTCGAAGCGTCCAGGCTTGAACCCGGTTCCACATAGACCCGCCAACCCGTCTGAAGGGCAATGGCCGTCAGCAACGGCAGGAGCGGTTCATGATTGACGCTGGCATCCACCGTACCGACGCCCTTGTGCCAGACCAAAAAATTGGTCTCAGCGTGCGCGGCAACGCTTACCGCGGCCGATAAATATATTATCGCCGCAAATTTCAACAAACGGCTCATTGTTTTGCAAACGCCTGCATCCTAATGGTTTGCCTTATTGTAAGACAAAAAACAAACAGTTTCAATCGGCATTTTGACCCGCGCCGGTCATTTTTCATTCACGGACCCCGTCGCGCGCATATTGGCGTTACGTCTTTTCCGCCAGGACGGCTTCGGCCCAGGCCTGGTTTTCAATATACCAGCGCACCGTTTCCCGAATCCCGTCCTCAAACGTGTGCGCGGGCGTCCAGAGCAATTCCCGTTCAATTTTGGAAGCGTCAATGGCATAACGACGGTCGTGTCCGGGCCTGTCTTTGACAAACTGAATCAACTTGCGGCTTTGGCCTCCGGCTTCGGGCTTGAACTCATCAACCAAATCGCAAATCGTCTCGACGACGCGGAGATTCGGCCATTCGTTGCGGCCGCCAATGTTATAAGTCTCTCCGATTTTTCCACGTGTCAATACGATCCAAAGCGCCTGGGCATGGTCCCGAACGTACAGCCAATCACGAACATTCATGCCGTCGCCGTAAACGGGAACGGGTTTTCGCGCCAAGGCCCTTTGAATGACCACGGGGATTAATTTTTCCGGAAATTGATAAGGTCCGTAGTTATTCGAGCAGTTGGTAATGACGGTGGGCAGACCGTAAGTGTGATGGTAGGCGCGAACGAGCAAATCACTGGCGGCTTTGCTTGCGGAATATGGCGAATTGGGAGCGTACGGCGTCGTTTCGGTGAAAAATCCGGTCGGCCCCAGCGAGCCGAAGACTTCATCGGTTGAGACATGATGAAACCGCGCCAACGGCCCATGGCTGGCCCAGCACGCGCGGCAGGCTTCGAGAAGGTGGAATGTCCCGATGACATTCGTATGAATGAAATCCCCCGGTCCGGAAATCGAGCGGTCCACGTGCGACTCCGCCGCCAGGTGCATGACATGGGAAATGTCGTGTTGCCGCATGATCCGGAGTGTTTCCGTTTTATCTCGAAGGTCCACCCTTTCAAAACCATATTTGGGATGATTCGAAACCTGCTCGAGATTGGCCAGATGCCCGGCGTAGGTCAGACAATCGAGATTGATGAGCTTTGTGACTTCCGGACGGCCAATGACATGGTGGATGACATTTGAACCGATAAATCCCGCGCCGCCTGTGACAAGAAGATTCATGCGCCCGCTCTCCAGTTTTTGAGCGAATCCTCGATCGCTTCACGGACATGGCGCATCTTCACGCCGGCGGCCGACAATTTCGAGGCATCCAGCACACAGTTCGAACGCGGAGCCTTTGCCGCTTCCCGGTAAAATTCATTGTCATCCTTCCAAAAATCAAATGTGCGGCCGGGCTTGAGGATTCTCTCGATCAATTCGACCGCCTGGCGCGCGGTGACAAATCCCGGATTCGTCACATTGTAAATGCCAAACGGCGCGTCCTTTTCCCGCAAATCGAGGCAAGCCCGGGCGAAATCGGCCCGATGCGAGATGGAATTGACATTGTCATAAATCTTTGGGTAACGCTGGAGCTTGCTCAAATAATTTCGCGCGTTATCAAATTCATCAAAGGGAATCCGCAGCCGCCAAATATAACTTTTCCCAATTCCAAAAAT
This sequence comes from Limisphaerales bacterium, assembly GCA_050737335.1. GTDB lineage: Bacteria > Verrucomicrobiota > Verrucomicrobiia > Limisphaerales > UBA11358 > UBA11358. The sequence goes on from JBOHXA010000418.1 coordinate 7,789, forward strand.
CGCCTCCTCGGCCAGCGCCTTTGTCCCGCTATAAAAGCTGCACGGTAAATCGCGGAAGGTAAAGTTGGGCGTGTCAGTCTCGGTGAAACCGCGGATTTTTTCGGGGGATTTCCCGGCCACCGCGCGCGCCTCCGGTTTGGTCATGTCTTTTTCCACTCTTACGCGGCCGTCTTCGACAATTTTTGCGCCGTTAAAAATGCAGCCGCTGGAAACATGGCCCCAGGGGATGCCGGTCGCCGCGCAGGCCTGCGCAATGGTATGCGGCAGAAGCGTGTTGCCGGCGAGCGTGTCGGCCTTCGCCTCTTCGCACGCGTCCACGTTGGGCTTGCCCGTGTAACCGGCGGCATTGATGACAAATTCGGGTTTTTCGGATTTTAGAAATTCGACGAGCAAATCGAAGCGGCCGTAATCGAGCCGGCCGCGCGGCACGGAGATGAAGTCCCATCCGCGCCGCGTTAATTCTTTTGCAAACGCAGTTCCAATATAGCCGGAGGCGCCAAGTAAGAGGATCATTACGTTATTCTGTTTGCTTCGGCAACCACTTCCCGCAGGTAGTCGCGATACTCACAGGCGGGCATCTGGCTCGTGAGTGTTTCGAGCTGTTTCAGCGACAAAAATCCGTGGCGAAAAGCCGCTTCTTCGGGGCAGCCTATTTTGATGCCTGTGCGTTTTTCGATCGTTTGCACGTAGGCGCTGGCGTCATTGAGGCTGCTGCTGGTGCCCGCGTCCAGCCAGGCAAAGCCGCGGTTGAGCCGGTGTACGCTGAGAGTCCCGCGGCGCAAATACGCCATGTTCACGTCTGTGATTTCCAGTTCACCACGGCCGGAAGGCCTCAAACTTTTCGCGACGCCGAGCACGTCGTTGTCGTAAACGTAAATTCCAGGCACGGCATAACTGCCCCTGGGCTGTTTTGGCTTTTCCTCGATGGAAATGGCCTTGCCATCGTTAAACTCGACCACGCCGTAACGTTCCGGGTCGTTGACGTGATACCCAAAAATCGTGGCGCCGGACTTAAAGTCGGCGAGCACACGGTAAAAGGAATCGCCGCCGTAAAAAATATTATCGCCCAGGATCAACGTAACATTGTCTTTGCCGATAAAACTCCCGGCAATGAGGAAGGCCTGGGCGATGCCCCCGGGGCTGGGTTGCTCGCGGTAGCCGATGGAAATACCGAATCGGGACCCGTCACCCAGCAATTGTTTGAAGCGCGGCAAATCATGGGATGTGGAAATCAGGCAAAGCTCGCGGATGCCCCCTTCAATGAGCGTCGTCAGGGCGTAATAGACCATTGGTTTGTCATAGACGGGTTGAAGCTGTTTGCTGGCGACGAGCGTGAGCGGATACAACCGCGAGCCCGTGCCGCCAGCAAGGATAATGCCTTTCATTGTGACAGGATAAATTTTTCGACTGGCGATTTAAAGCAGAAGTTGGGCCGGCAACATTCGGCGGATTAACGGTTTGTCTTTAACGGCCAGCCAGCCAGGGGGCCACAAAGCGATTTATGTTGCGCTATTTGCGAAGGCGGATTTAAAATGATTATCGTAATGAAAGTCCTCTTTAGCATTTTCTGCCTGGGAATGGCCATGCTTGCCTTCAAGGCCCCGGGGCAATTGACGGTCGAATTGACTCTGAATCAGCGGCAGTTTTTGCCCGGAGAGGACCTGCCGGTCACGGTGCATGTGACGAACCGATCGGGCCAATTGCTGCATTTGGGCGGTTCGGGCTGGCTGTCGTTTTTCGTTCAATCGAGCGACGGGTCGGTTGTGGTCAGAAAGTCCAGCCCCCCGGTCATAGGCCTGTTCGACCTGGATAATTCGGAAGTGGCGATCAAACGAGTGAACCTAGGCCCGTATTTCAATTTGCAGCAGCCCGGGAGTTACCATGTCACGGCCACCGTACACGTCGCGGCATGGAACAGCGATATCACAAGCGCCCCGCAAAGTTTCGACATCATTGAGGGGGCGCAAATGTGGTCCCAGTCCTTCGGGGTGGCGGACCCGGAAATGCCCGACCAACCCCCGCGCGTTCGCAAATATACCCTTGTGGAGGCCAATTATCTCCGGGACCAATTACGGCTGTACGTGCAGGTGAGCGATGAGAACGACGGAACGGTTCTGGGGGTGTGTTCGGTTGGGCCGATGATTTCCTTCAGTGTGCCGGAGGCGCAATTGGACCGCTCCAGCCGATTGCACGTGCTATGGCAAAGCGGCGCGACGGCCTTTAGCTATTCGGTCATAGGCACGGACGGCAAGTTGCTACAGCAGGAAATTTACGATTACATCAATACACGGCCACGTCTGGGCCAGGACAATGAAGGAAACATTATCGTTCGAGGCGGCGTGAGGCGGGTAGAGCCGCAAGACATCCCCCAGATAAGAAGTCCCGATCAACTGGCCCGTTGAACCGCAAGAGTCGCGCTCCGCGGTCATACACGGACTTTTTTTGCCCTGTTGGGTATTGCCGATACCGCCCTTTAAGGATAGACTTTATTCATGCTTCAAACGGCGCTGGAAACAAAGCCGTCTCAGGTAACGAAATCCGCGCGCGCCATTCATTTGCGCGTGTTTCGCTATATGCTGCTGGCGAGGATGCTTGACGATAAACTTGCGGCGCTTTTACGGGCCGGCAAAGTGCAGGGCGGCGTTTATCTTGGCCGCGGACAGGAGGGTCTGAGCGCAGCCATTGGAGTTTCGCTTCAAAAGGGCGATGTTTTCGCGCCCCTCATTCGCGATGCCGCCGGTCGCCTGGCATTTGGCGAAACGGTCCTGGATTCAGTTCGGACGTTTCTAGGCTCGGCCCGCGGCCCCATGCGCGGGCGCGAGGGCAACGTTCATCGCGGCAACGTGACCGAAGGACTGCTTCCTATGATCAGTCATTTGGGCGCAATGATTTCCGTCGTGAATGGCATTTTGCTGGCGCGGCGGTTCCAGAAGAAATTCGGCGCGGTTGGCGCTGCGTCCATTGGCGACGGAGCCACTTCAACCGGCGCATTCCACGAGGCTCTGAATCAGGCGGCCGTTGAAAAACTGCCCATGATCCTGGTCGTTGCGGACAACCAGTACGCGTACTCGACGCCCACGTCCCGGCAATTTGCGTGCGATAGTCTCACCGATAAGGCCATTGGCTATGGAGTGGACGTTCATGCCCTGGACGGGACGGATTTTTCAGCTTGCATTGAAGTGATGGGCGAGGCGGTTTTGCGCGCGCGTCAAGGAGGCGGTCCGCAACTGGTTGTGGCCAGATTATTGCGCCTTTGCGGTCACGGCGAGCACGACGTGGCCGAATACGTGGATCCGCAGTTGAAAAAATCGCCGCTGGGCCGCGACTGCCTTAAGGTGGGCCAGAACTTTTTAATGCAAAAGAAATGGCTGGATGAGGCACAGCTTGCCATGATGAAAGAAGAAATCGCCCATGAAATTGAAGTGGCTGTGGCGCAGGCGCAGCGCGAGCCCGGGCCGGACCCGTTCGCGGAGGAATGGCGCGCCCTTGCCAGCGAACATTTGAGCGAGGGAACCATCGAATGACGCGGGCCGATCCAATCAACCCATCCGAACGACTTGCCCCGTGAGCCTGACTTATCTGGAAGCCATTCGAGAAGCGCAGGCTCGCGCCCTGCGGGACGACCCGCGAGTATTCATTTACGGGCAGGACGTCGGGGCGTTTGGCGGGGCGTTCAAAGCCACCAAGAATCTCGCGGTGGAATTTCCCGGGCGCGTGTTGGATTCGCCCATTTCTGAGGACGCCATGGTGGGAATGGCGGTGGGCGCGGCCATCGAAGGCATGCGGCCCATAGTGGAAATGCAATTTGCCGACTTCTCGCTTGTTGGCTTTAATCAAATCGTGAACCAGGCCGCCACGCTGTATTGGCGCACCAATGTCCCCTGCCCCATCACCGTGCGCCTGCCTTTTGGGGGCACCTCCGGCAGCGGCCCGTTTCACAGCCAGTGCATCGAGGCCATTTATGCCCATTATCCGGGTCTAATCGTCCTGACGCCTGCGACCGTCGAGGACGCCTATTCCATGCTTCTTGAGGCCGTGACGCTGGACGACCCGGTGGTTTTTTGCGAACACAAATTTCTTTACCGCCATTTGAAGGCCGAAAAGTTGCCAGACGAAGCGTTGCCTGTCGGCAAGGCGCGCATCACGCGCGAAGGCCGTGACCTGACGATCGTCACGTACAGCGCGATGGTCCACGAAGCCATTGAAGCCGCCCGTGAACTTTCCAGTGAAGGATGGGAAATCGAGATCGTGGATTTGCGCTCCGTCAAGCCGCTCGACACGGACACCGTGGTGGCAAGCGTTGCGCGCACGGGCAAACTTCTGTGCGTGGGCGAGGCGTGGCCCTGGGGCGGGGTTACCGCCGAAGTTATTTCACGCGTCACGGCGGAAGGCTTCGAAC
>JBOHXA010000419.1:0-17670 GCA_050737335.1 Limisphaerales bacterium
TCGTTCTCCCACGACACGTCCCCGGATTGGAGCTTGGAAAGCACAAATGGCGGAAAGAGACCCAGATACTCGGGGTTATAATTTTGAATCCCAATGATGTAGCCGTTTTCGAGCAGGTGGGCGTAAAGGTGTCTCAGGTTGGGCGCCACGTTCAAGTTCTCCGGCGTGACAATTTCATTTCCCAAAGACTGGCGCTGCCAGATGCCGCTGTCGCTGCCGGATTGAGGGGCCGCGGCCAAAGCATTGGCGGAAGGTTCGCGCATCGGATAAACGTATAGTTTCGTCAAGCCTTTGAATAGCCGGCCCAACGATTCGAGAAGGCCGCCCGACAGGTCGGTGTAGAATTTCTCGTCAAAGATGCCCCGCAGGCTCGGTATGCCCAGCGCGATGCCTTTCGTCTTTTGCGTGTACCGGGACAGATATTCCACGAGGCGATAGTAACGTCCAAAATTTGAAATGAGCACGGGTTTCCCAAGCGTGCTCAAAAGGTCCACACGGTCGAGAAAGTCCTTGTGGGCCAGGGTGGCGTCTTCGAGAACGCTATGAAGGGTCATTTCCATGAGAACCACGGGGATTTCGCCACGCATTTGCGGTTCGCGCAAAAATTGTTCCTGCGCGCGTTCCAGAATGTCCAGGGTTGTTTTCGTAATCGGACGGAAGCTCCCCCGCTCCACCAGCGCCGCCTTTTTATAGAGCACTTCGCTCGGAATGACCACCTCCCCGTCCGAAGTGAACATCGCCGCGTCCGAAACGCTCTGCTGGACCAGTTGCAGAGCCATCAGGCGATTGTCCACTTTGGCAAAACAAGGACCGGAAAACTTGATCATCTCGATTTCAATTCGCTCCCGGTTGAGGTCGTCCATGAGCATGGAAACGATTTTTTCCGGCTCCTCATGATGATAAAACGCCGCGTAAATCAGATTTACACCGATCATGCCCAGCGCTTCCTGCTCACGGACAACGATCTTATCGAGAAGCCGCGTGTGAATGATGATCTGGGACGCTTGTTCCCGCGGGCGCGCCTGGAACTTGATGCCCAGCCACCCATGGCCGTCGGTCTGGCGGGAGAAGCTGTGAGTCGCCACGGTATCCGCAAAAACAAAAAAGGCGGTCTTGTCACCGCGTTTTTTATCCAGTCGCTGGAGGAGCAAATTGTATTCGTAATCCAGCATCGCTTGCAGACGCTGGCGGCTGACATAACGGTCGGAGGCTCCATAAATGGCGTCGCTGACAGCCATGTCGTAGGCTGAGATCGTCTTGGCCACGGTGCCGGAGGCTCCCCCCACGTGAAAAAACCAGCGGCAGACCTCCTGGCCGGCGCCTATTTCGGCAAAGGTGCCGTATTTGGTCGCGTCCAAATTGATGTGCAGCGCCTTTTGGCTCGGATCCCTTTTTTCTCCGTTGTTTTCAGTCATATGTGCCCCGTCAAGCTACAGAAAAGGGAAGGCGTTGTCCAACGGGCAAAAAAAAATAGGCCGGAATACAGGCAAATTCCGGCCCTTTGGGGGTAACTGGCGCTTGTTGATTGCGCCGGGGAGATTCTTTAAGCTGCCATTCGCATATCCTCGCCGCTCTTGGCGGCCGGATTACACTGTTCCAGGCCAATCTTCGTTAATTTGGCGTCCGCGGCTTTTTCTTGAGCCAGGATTTCATCCAGCAGTTTTGCCGCATCCTCGCGCTGCAGGCTCTTGGCCCAATCCCGAAGTGTGCCGTAGGTGGCAATTTCATAATGCTCGGCCTTATTGCCGCCCAGCACCAGCGCGGCGTTAATTGTCGGCGATTTTTTATTTTCGGAAATCAGATCCTCAGCCTCGTCAATGATCCCTAAAATGGCTGGACATCGTTTGGCTTTGGCCTTTTTGCCGAACATTTCAAAAATCTGCTCGCACTTTTGCGCATGTCCCTCGGTTTCAGTGAGATGCGCTTCAAACGCCGCTTTCAAATCCTCGTGGGTGGCGAATTTGGCCATTTTCGGCAGCGCCTTTTCCAATTGCTGCTCGCAGTAATAGGCGTCCGCTAACGCATCTAAAAATAAATCTTCTAGCATTTTCATATTTTCCCTTTTCCCTTTTCCTTCCATTTGAGTGATTACTGCCGTTGCCGGGTGTTTTAGCAATGGGCATGCCGTTAAGCTTTAGTGGAAAATTCAAGCCTTTCTCCCAATCACAGGATGGAGGCCCCGGAAAAAACGTGCAGTCCGCAATCTTTTGAAAAATCAAGATTGCATGATGCAACTGACCGAATGGATTTCCGGGCCGCCGTCTGGCTCTTGAGAAAAGGCCATCAATGGCCGGGCGAATTCACTTCATGAGATCCGCTGAATAGCTAACCATTTGCCATCAGGCAGCTTCCAGCGGCCCGATTGGCGCAAACCCCGCCGGGCTGGCCAAGCGGATGCATGTCCGCTGCTACACGAGAGCAGGTTGAAGATTTTTTCAAACCTGCTCATTATTTCGCAAGATTGCGGCGGGCAAACGACCCTTGCGCATTTTTCATTTTTAATTTCTGTGTTTTCGGGGAAACTTTCCAGATGCCCCTTCCGGTCATCACTGTGCCGCAAATGCGCGAATGGGAAAAAGCGACCTGGGCCTCAGGCCAAATGGAAGCCGAAGTCATTCGACGCGTCGGCAAACGTATCGCGAAACGCGCGCGTAAAATGACGGGTTCGGATGATGCCATCCTGATACTGGCCGGCAAGGGAAACAACGGCAACGACGCCCGGGCTGCCGAGGAATTCCTCGAGGACCGCCAGGTCGAAGTTTTTAATATCACATCGCCCGAAAGCGAGGCCCCAAAACTTCAGGAATTGTTGCGCCGGAAATTTGCCCTCATCATTGACGGGCTCTTTGGCATTGGCCTGAATCGCCCGCTCGATGAGCACTGGCAAAAATTGATCTCAAGCATTAATGCTCCAAAGATTCCAATTCTTGCCGTTGACACCCCCTCCGGCCTTAATTGCGATACTGGCCTGGCCGAAGGGGCTGCAATTGAAGCGACGCTGACGCTCACCGTTGGCGCGCCCAAAGGGGCCATGCTGGCGCAGTCCGCTTGGCCATTTGTGGGGCGGCTGGAAGTGCTGGAAGACGTTGGGCTTGTACCCTGCCCCATGGCGTCGGAGTTCAACTGGACAGTGTCGAGCGATTTTGAGAATTTTCCACCGCGCCGAATTGAAGCCGGCCATAAAGGAACGTACGGACATCTGGCGATGATGGCCGGGAGCATGGGTTTTCATGGCGCCGCCGTCCTGGCGGCCCGCGCGGCCCAACGCGCCCAACCGGGGCTTGTGACCTTGTACACAGAGGAATTGGTTTATCACGTCGTGGCCTCGCAATTGCAGGCCGTGATGGTTGGCATCTTTCAGCCGGAAATGAAATTTCCCGAGACGACCAGCGCCATTTTGATGGGCCCCGGTTTGCATGCGCCGGGATTGGCCGATCGAATGCGAAGGACCGCGCAGCGGATATGGCGGGATTGGCCCTGCCCCGTGGTCGTGGACGCCAGCGCGTTGGATTTGCTCGCGGCGCATGTCTTATCCAAAGCGGCGCGTGTTATAACGCCTCATCCGGGAGAGGCGGCGCGCATGCTCAATTGGACATCCAGGCAAGTCCAGGCTGATCGTCCGCGCGCCGTGCGCGAGCTTTCAAAACGATTTGGCAATTGTTGGGTGATATTGAAAGGTCATCAAACACTCATTGGAGGGAAAGACGGGGAAGTTTTTGTAAACTCCTCCGGCAACCCGTTTCTGGCGCAAGGCGGCAGCGGCGACGTGTTAAGCGGTTACATTGCGGGCTTGCTGGCGCAGCCGCCATTGCAGGGAGACATTTGCAAGACCCTACGTTTCGGCGTCTGGCAACATGGCGCCGCGGCTGACCAATTGCAGGATCGGGATAAAACCTGGGTCGTTGAAGATTTGATAGGCGAATTGGGAAACGCCAGCTAGTTACGTCAGTGTCTGCATTTGCAGCTCTTCCTGCTGCTCGATGTTGCCGACTAACGATTTGGCATCCAACGATGCATTGGATGTGGCCGATTTTTGAGGAATCATCAAACATGACACTAACCCGGGTCGTGGCGGCCCTGTTTTCTTACTCATTGCAAAGCAGAACCCGTTTCACCAAACTGAACCAGCACGATGGAATTGTCTGAAAATCTTAGCAAACCGCAGTACGAAATGCTCGCCGCGTTTCGGTACTCCCTTCGATGCTTCATTCATTTCAGCGAGCAGGCTGCGGCAACGATCGGCCTGACGCCGCAGCAACACCAGGCCATGCTCGCCATCAAAGGTTTTCCCGGGCGCAATTGTGTCACCATCGGCGAGTTGGCTGAGCGATTGCAGCTGCGCCATAACAGCGCCGTCGGACTTGTTGATCGCATGGTCGCTGAAAGACTATTGGAGCGGGAGGTGCCCAGCGAAGATCGCCGAAAGGTGCTAATCCGCCTTAGCCCGGCGGCTGAGGAAAAATTGGAGAAGCTCTCGGCAATGCACCGGCAGGAGCTCGCGCAGGTCGGACCCGAACTGAGCGGCTTGCTGGAACGCCTCAACATGGCCGCCCGCTGAACTGTAAAAAAGCTTCCGAATCGGGCCAGGCATCGTTCCCGCCAGTGGCAGTTTAAAGCCGTGAAAAGAATCGCCGGGCCGCCTCGGCGATAATGGCTACCGCGTCCGTCTCCGGGAGGCGATCGGTATTGATCGCCAGGTCATGCAGCAGTTCATTATTCATGCGCGCGTGAAAATGCGCTTTAAGATATTTCTCGCGCTTGTGATCGCCCGTTCGGACAAATTTTTCCGCTTCCTCGCCCGTCAAGCTTCGATTCCTCCGCACCCGCTCAATCCGCCGGGACAAAGAACCCGTCAAGCGAACATGAAACACGTTTGGCAGCTTCGCCGTGACAATGGTCGCGCCGTGTCCCACCAGAATAGCGTGCCCGGTCATCGCCAGATTCATGGTCGCTTCAATTACTTCGGGCATCAGCACCCAGGATGGCGGCCGAAGTTTAAATAGATCATCCATAAACTCGTCAACGAAGAAACGCTTCTCCTCGGTGATAATCCCGGCCAACTTCCTCGGCCAGCGCCCCTGCTGAAGCGCTTTGTCTATTAATTTCTGGTCAAAAACCTCCCACGTGCCGCATCCCCGTTCCTCCGTTTCCTGCAAGGCCTCCGCCAGCCCGGATGCGATGGCCGAGGCACCCGCCCCAACCTGATACGAGATGGTGACAGCCGGCTTGGTCAAACACGGACGCTCCGGGAGGTTTTGTTGATACCGGCGCCGCTCGCTGACGACGTAAGCGCCGGACTTTGCCATTAAAGATTCGATATTCATACGCGGACCCTGTGACAATAAGTTATATCGTTTTACGATACATGTCAACCATGCCTTTGAGCCTGCGCCCAATCTCCTGTGCCATGGCGATCATTTCGCGCGCTTCAGTTTCTCCCAAATAAACGGTGCAATTATCGCGCCACAATTGCAGCCAGGCTTGGAAATGACTGGCGCCAATGCCGAGCTTGAAATGTTTCGCCGGCATCTGGCCCGAATACTGTGAGGGGCCGCCCGTCAACCGCGCCCAAAAAGCCGCAACCGTTTCAAGGTGGCTCGGCCAGTCCCCGATCTCCCGGTTAAAAACGGGCGCCAAGACCGCGTGCTGCCGCACGTCCGCATAAAAATGTTTCAAGAGCCGCGCCAAGCCGGCCCGGCCGCCAATTCGTTCATAGAGGCTTTGTTGCATTTCTCATCCAAATTACCGCTATAGAAGTGTCTTTTCAATCAGGATGTTGCGCGCCAAATGCCGCAACAATCCCAAAATCACAATGACCCATGTCGCCACTGCCAAGACTGAGAACACGACGGCAAGCGTATGAAGGCCTGTCAGGCCCAGTACTTTTATGAGAGTGGTCGTTGCCACCGAGTACATACCCAATGGAAAAACCAGAGACCAATAATCCGGCCCGTAGATGAATGGAACCCTCCCATAGGTATGCCTCCATATCTCCACGATGCACAAAAATGGAATCCACCATGTCGCCATGGCCCAAAATAGCAGCATGAGCCCGATCAGAAACGGCGACAATTGGCCCAGCAGTTCCCAACGGCTCGAAACGCTCAATAAGAGCGAAAGCGACAGCGTGATAATCGCCAAAGCGCCCATATCAATCCAATAATCAGGGCTTAATTTTTCAGGCCTCATTTTGAAGAACATCCAGCGGTAAAGAATCAGCGTAATAAAAAACATGTAGAAGGCCGCCCCAGCCAGGCAAAATGTCAGAGAGGGAAAGAGGATTAATTCCGCGCTTTTCGAAAACGGCGCGATCAGAGCGCCAAGAACGCAAATAGATTCGGTGGAAACTACAGTGAGCAACCAAACGCCATTAATACCGACCTGCAAGGATGGCTTCGGATCGCGCACCGTGACAACGGCAAAAAACGTATAATTCAATATGACCCAAAGCCCGATTCCCGAATACCATAAATACTTAGCCACCGAACTCCAGCCGTACAATTCCACAAACTGGCATCCCAGGATACATGCCGCGGCCACCATTGTGAGAAATGCGGCGCTGTGCGAATGATGCGTCAAATCATTAATGAATCGGGACCGATAATAAGCAAACCGCGCGAACGTAATCACCCAAAGCATGATGAAGGCAGCCGTATTGATCCAAACAAGCGCCCTGGCGATAAGGTCCCAGCCAATATCACGAGCCGCAAGGGAGACAATTCCGGTGGCCATGACCATTGCGAAATACTCCGGAGGAAAATTCGCAAGACCGCCAGGACCTTTACCCGTCGTCGGACGCTGAAGTTCAACCTTTTCATTGGCGGGCGGGACATTGTCGTTCACAGTAAGAATATAGTATCTGCCGGAAAACTTTCCATGCACATCGCTCTAAACACGCCTCCCACGGCAGCGAACGGTGAACGGCGGCGTTCGCGACGCGCACGGGGGGTTTCCAGCGAAGCGGGAGGAAACAAGCCATAACCCTCGCTGCGCATCCAACCTGTTTCCTCGTCAATATTTGCTTTCACGCAGCAAACGCATATGTTAAATACGAGTTCTGTGCGAAAGTTAGTTTCGATCATCATCGGGTTATGGTTTTGCGGGATGCTCGCAGCCCATGCGGATACATATAATTTGACCGATGGCACTTCGGTGACCGGCGACGTCATTTCGTTCAACGACGACGGCGTCATATTCCGGACCGGAGACGACAGGTACACCGACAGGATTCTGTGGACCCGGTTTTCACAGGACGCCCTGAAATTGCTGGCAAAAAACCCAAAAATCCGGGACTACGCCGAGCCGTTTATTGAAACGCCGCCGCCGCGACGCCCTGATTTGCAAGTCCAAATCCGCCCGGTTTCACGCCTGGAATTGCCTGCCAAACGATCGGTGGTGGGCGCACTCTTCTCATCCTTTATGGGCATTCTTGTGTTGCTGTTGATTTGGGTGGCAAACATCTATGCCGGGTTCGAGATTGCGATATTCCGCGCCCAGCCCATCGGCCTTGTCACAGGGCTGGCAGCCATCTTTCCAATCGTCGCGCCGATTGTCTTTCTAGCCATGCCCAACAAAGTCGAGGCCGCCGCCGCGCAAGAGGATATGCAAATGGAAACCGGGGCACCCGCGGGCGCGGGCGCGGCTCCCCACGCAACCGGGACCCAGGCTCAGGCCGCCCCTATTGGCACCGGCGATCCATCTGCGCCAGTGCCCGGTGTCGGAACCGAAGGCCAGGCAGCCGCTGTGGCCGCCGAGACCGTCCCGGTGGCTGCGCCTGCGCTTCCGGAAACCCAGGTCTTTCACAGAGGGCAATTCACTTTTAACCGCCGATTCTTTGAAACCAAATTCTCCGGCTTCTTTGGCCTCGCGCGGCACGGCGCCAGCAAGGACATGATTTTGATCATCAAAACGCAGCGCGTCCAGCATATCGCCGAGCGCATCACCCGGATCGCCGCCAACGAAGCGCATTTTGAAGTCATTGTCGGCGCCGCGCGCCAGGAAGTCATGGTGCCTTTTGGGGAAATTCAGGAAGTCCGATTAAAACATAAAGACGCCTGACCTGTTTTTAGGCTTGGCCACGCTGCTGGCGCGCGCCAAACCAAATCCAAATTGAAACCCTAAAAACCAATGAAATACCGCACTATTTTAATGTTCGGAGCTCCCGGTTCCGGCAAAGGAACCCATGGAAAAATTCTCGGCTCGATCCCGGGCTTTTATCATTGCGCCTGCGGCGATGTTTTCAGAGACCTCCGGGTTGACAGCGAATTGGGCAAAATTTTTCTCGAATACTCCAGCCATGGCAAACTGGTGCCCGACGAACCGACCATCGCGCTCTGGCGCAAGACCATAGACGCCAGCACCCATTCCGGACGATTTCATCCCGCCGCCGACACCCTCGTCCTTGACGGAATCCCGCGCAATGTTGCGCAGGCCAGGATACTGAAGGACACGCTTGATGTCGCCGCCGTTTTCTATCTTTTTTCCGCCGATAAAAAAAACCTCGTCACCCGGTTACAGCGCCGGGCGCTCAAGGACAACCGGCTTGACGACGCGAACCTGGACGTCATCCAGGAACGGCTAAAAACCTACGAGAAAGACACCAGGCCCGTTTTGAAGTTTTACGGCCAATCGCTCGTCCATTCCATCAACACCGACGGCACGCCGGTGGCCACGTTTCTAAAAATTCTCGAACAGGTGGCAAAGTTCAAAAAGTGACGGGCGGCGAAGGCAATACCCGGTCGTTGCATTCATCACGAGCGGCAATTGGCCTGGTTGCGGGGTGTGACAATTGTAAATGAACATCACCTTCATGGGCACGGCCGAGTTGTCCTGCGCCAGCCTTGACAGGCTGGCCGGCGAGCCGCAAATCAAAATCACCGCCGTTGTCACCCAACCTGACAAACGCCGCGGCCGCGACCTCAATCTCCAGGCGCCCCCGGTAAAAGTCCTGGCTCAAAAATTGCGCCTGCCCGTGCTGCAACCGCCCAAAGCGCGCGACGAAATTTTCATCTCCACATTACGCGCCGCAAAACCTGATTTAATTGTCGTTATCGCTTACGGCCATATCCTGCCACAGGCGATTCTCGACCTCCCGCGCTTTGGCTGCCTGAACGTTCATGCCTCGCTCCTGCCCAAATATCGCGGAGCCGCGCCCATTCAATGGGCCATCGCCAACGGCGAATCCCAGACCGGTGTAACCATTATGAAAATGGACGCTGGCATGGATACCGGCCCTATTCTCACCCGACAATCAGTTCCCATTTTAACCGAAGACGATTCGGTGACCCTTCACAACCGCCTGGCAAATCTCGGCGCGGAACTCCTGATCCAAACCATTCCCGATTACGTGAGCGGCAAAATCCAGCCCGCGCCGCAGCCCGACGGCGCCAGTTATGCGCCAAAAATTAAAAAAGACGACGGCCACATTAATTGGAACCTGACCGCCCGGGCCATTTTCAACCGCATGCGCGCCTTCAGACCCTGGCCCGGAACCTTTATCTTCGTCAAACGCCATTCGAAATCGCATTTACTAAAAATCTGGCAGGCCCGCGTCGTCGAACAAGAAGGCCCGGCTGGTCATATTTTATCCGCTGATGAAAATGGCATCACCATCGCCTGCGGCCAAAACGCCCTTTGCATAACTGCACTGCAACTCGAAGGAGGCCGCCGGCTCCCCGCCCGGGATTTTCTCACCGGCCATCCCTTGAACGTCGGTGAAACCGTGGAATAACCGGATTTTATCGCTTTGACCGTTTCAACCTCGCCCATGTCCCCTAAATTCGTCTCTTCGTGAATTTGCGCGTCTGAGGTATATTAGTCCAATCTATGCGAACCCCGTTCCCGCCCCTTCGGGCATTATTGTGCTTTGTCTGTTTGCCACTGCCTTTGCTGTTTGGCGCAAACCTCCTCGCCCAGGCCAGCCTGCCCATCTGTAACGGCTACCTTGTTAATGGTTTTCAAAACTGGAGCTGGGCGGCGGTGAACCTGTCCGAGACTTTCGAAGGCAGCAATTGCGTAAGCGTGACCGATGGAGTAAAGTATCAGGCGTTTTACATCGAACACGCCCCTTTCAATACTTCGCCCTACAGCAGCCTTGATTTTTGGATAAACGGCGGAAGCAGCGGCGGCCAGAGCGAACAAGTGACGGGGCTGATTAACGGGACAAATCAGGTTGATTATCCCCTCGGGCCGCTGCCGGCGAACACCTGGGAGCATTTTACGATTCCTCTTGCCAGCCTGGGCATCGCCAACACCGCCGATTGCACCGGTTTTTGGATTCAAAGCTCCATTTATAATTCGCAGCCGGCCTTTTACGTAACCGGTCTGCAATTGCTGGCCGCGCCCGCGCCGGCTACAGTCCATCTTGATGTCAACGCCGCGAATGTCATTCGCGCCGCCGATACGCGTTGGTTCGGGTTCAATACCGCCGCCTGGGACTCCGATTTTGACACCGCTACAACGTCCAATCTGCTCGAAGAATGCGGCTGCACCACGCTGCGATTCCCGGGCGGTTCTTTGTCGGACACCTATAATTGGGCAACCGACAAGACCATCAATGACCCCTATGCGTGGGCCACATCGTTTCGGGATTTCATCCAAATCGCCACAAACATCGGCGCGCAGGTTTTTATCACGGTCAATTACGGCACGGGAACGTCCAACGAAGCCGCCGCGTGGGTAGCCTCGGCGAACATTACAAACCATTGCAATTTTAAGTATTGGGAAATCGGCAACGAGGTGTATGGAACGTGGGAGGTTGATTCCAACACGCCGCCAAACGATCCGGTCACTTACGCCACGCGGGCCGCCGGTTACATCCAATTGATGAAGGCCAAAGACCCCACAATCAAAATTGGCGCGGTTGCCGTTCCCGGCGAAGATAACGATGTGAACTATTCGACCGAAGTCGTCACAAATCCGGTGACGGGCGCGACCCATTCGGGGTGGACGCCCGTGATGCTCACGACGTTTAGAAAAATGGGCGTTTATCCGGACTTTCTCATCTACCACGATTATCCGGAATACACGTCGAGCGGTTCCAATTCCGATGACAGCGATCCCCTGCTGCTGCAAGTCGCGGACAATTATTGTCCCGGCGTTTTTTCGGACTGGACGAGCGCCGCCCAAAATTTTCGAATTCAATTGAACGATTATCTGGGGCCCGCGGGCTCGAACATCGAGTTGTGCGTCACTGAAAACAACAGTGACGCCGGCGCGGAAGGAAAGCAAATGACCGGCATTGTCAACGGACTTTATCTGGCGGACAGCCTGGGCCAACTCATGCGCACGGAATTTAATTCCCTTATCTGGTGGGACCTGCGGAACGGGCCAAGCACCGCTGGCGACTTTGATCCCACCCTCTACGGATGGCGTCCTTTTGGCGATGAGGGAATTACGTGGGGGGCGACGAATTATCCGGTGTTTTACGCCGAAAAATTGCTCCAGCATTTCATCCGCGCCGGCGATTCGGTCTTGAATGCCTCGAGCGATTATCTGTTGCTCTCCGATTACGCCGTTCAACGCACCAATGGCGCACTCACGCTGCTGGTCATCAATAAAGACATGACCACAAACTTTAATGCGCAAGTTGTTTTGACAAATTATTTCCCCGCGCCGGTGGCGACGATTCAATCCTACGGCATTGCGCAAGACGAAGCGGCGCGTACGAATGGGCCGGCGGCGCTTCAGGGCATCGCCGACACGAATTTCACGGGCGCCAGCACGAATTTCACGTATTCGTTTCCCGCCGGCACGCTGACGCTTTTTACCTTCACCCCGGCGGCGGGGCAATTGCACTCATCCATTGTTTCCCCCGGCGAATTTATTCTCAGCTATCCAGCCCAGGCCAACGTGCCGTATGTCCTCCAGCAGTCTTCAAATCTGGTGACTTGGATTCCGGTCTCGACAAACAGGTGCACCGGCCCGGTATGGTCCGTCACCAATACAGTTTCCAGCGCAAAAGAATTTTGGCGCGTTGCCTGGCAACCGTAGCAGCCGGCACGCGGAGGCCGTGTCTTTCCGCGCGCTCCCCTGATCAAAAAATTCCAAAAAATAGTTGCGTTCGTTTTGGAATCGAATAACAATGCCCACGCTTGGCCGGTTTTTCGGCTCCTCACGACCAGGTTGAAACATGATGCACGGATTTTTTTGTGTCGTCGTGGGGGCGGCCTACGGCCAGTCGGATCTCCCCTACGTTTGGAAACAGGCGACGATCGAAGCGAAGGCGATCATCGTCTTTCTTATCTTTTTCTCAATCATCGCATGGTCGGTCATCGGGTATAAAGTCATCCAAATGCGCCGCGCCAAACGGCTGAATTATTATTTTAACGAGGAGTTTCGCGGCCAACGCGCGGTCATGGACATTTTCGATCGCAAGCTCCAGGTGGAAGGCTGCCCGCTGTATGAGGTCTATGAGACCGGTTGCTCGCAATTGGACGCGCGGCTTAAAGGACCGGGCAGCGAGCGGCGCAAACAGAGCGTTTCCATCAAGAACATGGAGCATATCAAACGCGCGCTGGAAAATGTCGTGGCGCAGGAATCGTTAAAACTGGAGTCGGGGCTAATCTGGCTCTCGGTGGCGGCCAGCGGCGCGCCGTTTATTGGATTGCTGGGAACGGTGTGGGGCGTGATGAGCGCGTTCGCGGGAATTGCCCAGGCCGGATCGGCCACACTGGCGGCCATGGCCCCGGGCGTCGCGGCGGCGTTGATTACCACCGTGGCCGGGCTGGTCGTGGCCATTCCTTCGATGTTTGGATACAATTGGCTCGTGCATAATCTGCGGGCGTTCACCGTGGGCCTGGACAATTTCACGCAGGAATTGGTTTCAAAAATGGAAACCGAATACCTTGTGGACGAGGATGAAGACCGGGTGCTTTAAATTTCAACAAATGCGATGAGACGATTTTCACAACGCAGCCATCTGGTGACGGTGGCGGAAATCAACATTACGCCGCTGCTGGATTTGGCATTTGTGCTGCTGATTATCTTCGTGATTACGACGCCGTTGCTGGAACAGAGCATCAGTTTAAAGCTGCCGCGCGGGGCCGGGCAGCCGGACCAGCGCATTGACAAGCGCAATATCCGCACGGTGGAGATCAGCAACACGGGCGTGTACGCCCTGGACCGGCGGCGGATGAGCCTGAGCGATATTCTCACGCGGTTGGATTACGATTTTCGTGAGAATCCGAATTTGATTGTGTATATCCGGGCGGACAAAGACAGCCGTTACGACCTGGTCGCGCAGCTTCTGGGGGGCTGTCAGCGCGCGGGCATTACACGCTATTCATTGCGCACCGAACCTGAACGATGAACCGGCTGCAAAAAAAATGCATTCTTGGGACGGCAGGCATTCACCTGCTGCTCCTGACGATTTTGATTTTTGGACCGGCATTTTTTAATCGGCAGCCGAAAGTGGACAACACGGTGCTGGATGTGATTCCGGCAAATCTGGTGGATGCCGCGCTGAACAGCGGTGTCCAAGGCGCTCAAGCGCCTCCGCCGTCGCCGCCCGCAACACCTATTTCGCCATCGCTCCTGCGGCCGCCGCCCGCGCCCGAGCCCAAAGCCGTTCAACCGCCCGCGCCCACACCGTCGCCCTCGCTTTTGGAAGCGTTCAAAAAGTATTTTTCGCACACGGAAACCGCTTCCACAGTCACGCCGGATTTGAAGCGCGTGGAAAAACCCGAGAAAAGCCATGTTGACAACATCCAGGTGAACTTGACGAAGGTAAGGCGCCGCGACATTCTGCGAAGTTCAAGAGCTAATAACGCGTCAAATGCACGGGAAATCAACAGCGCGCTAAACACACTAAAAGCCAGTCTTTCTTCGTCCACGAAAATTGACATGCCAGGCAATGCGACCGCCGCGTATGCAAATTATGCCTCGGTGGTTCAAAGCGTGTATGAGCAACACTTGCTTGCTCATCCTGAGCAGGCTGCAAGCAACAACGAGTCCACAAAAGTCAGCGTGACCATCGCCAACGACGGGACCGTGATTTCAGCACGTATCATTTCACCCTCCGGAGATTCCGCCTGGGACCAGACCGTCCAAAACACGCTGGATGACGTCAAATTCATCGCGCGTTTCCCAGACGGAGCCACTGACAGGGAACGCCATTATGTCCTGACGTTTTATCCTCACGAATAAAAATTGAATGAAATGAAAAACATGCTTTCACGCACTGAATATGCCGCCCCCGCGCGGCCTGGAAATCCCGCTGCTTCGGCGGCCGCAAATTCGTCGCGCCAGTGGCGCTTTTCGGGCCGGCGGCTTCTCGTCGTTCTTTTGGCGACGCTTTCTTGTGCTCTGACCACCATGGCGCAGGAGCAAGAGATTCAAATACACGGGAATGCGATTGGACTGACACCGCCCATCCCCATTTCCATCGAAGGTTTCACTGGCGAAGTCTGGAGCGTTTTGGATTTCGATCTTTACGTGCAGGGTTTCAGCATTGTTCCGGCCAGCCAGGCGCAATATCACATCAGCGGCAGTGAAAACGGCAATGTGATTGGCCGATTGTCGCAATCAGGCAGGGAAGTTTTTTCGCGCAGTTATACCGGCGCAAACATCCGGCGCGAGGCGCATGCTTTTGCGGACGACGTTGTTCAGGCCGTTACCGGCAATCGCGGCATTGGACAAACGAAAATCGCATTCAAAGTGGAAGAGCCGGGCGGCAGCGGCGAAATTTATGTGGCTGATTTCGACGGGCATGACGCGCAGGCGGTGACTGCCGACGGGGCGATTGTAGCCGCGCCGGCGTGGGTGCCGGGCCGCTTTGCGCTGTTATATACCTCATATAAATTGGGCAACCCGGACATTTTTTACAGCAATCTTTCCACCGGTCAACGCCGGGTCTTTGCGGCTTACGGCGGACTGAATACCGGCGCCGCGGTTTCGCCCGATGGCCGCAGAGTGGCGATGGTTCTAAGCCGCAGCGGAGATCCCAACATCTGGGTTTGCAACCTGGACGGCTCGGGACTGCGACAGCTCACTCACACGCACGCGGATGACTCGTGCCCGTGCTGGTCGCCGGACGGGCGATGGATTTGTTATGCCACAAAGCTGCACTATCGCCGGCGGCTCGCAAAAATTTCGGCGGAGGGAGGAGAACCCGAACCGCTTCGAACCAGTGGAGCGCCCGACCCGACTGAACCGGATTGGTCCCCGGATGGAAAATGGATCGCCTTTTGTTCGCAGTCCGGGAACTTTTTTAATATTTGCGTCATGCCGTCGGACGGCAGCGCGGACCCGATCGTTTTGGTTTCCGGCGAGCATCCCTCGTGGTCCCCCAATTCGCGCACGCTGGTTTACAATGAATTGATTCATTATCGCCCGGCGCTGTCTGTGCTTGACGTTTTAACCAAACAGCACAAAAATGCGCGCAATATCACAGGCGAAGATTCCGAGCCGGCTTGGGAAAGGTGATTTTAAACGCGGACCGGTTTTTAACCAAAATTAACCATATTAACTGGGAAAAGAGTTATGATGAAAAAATCCATTTATTCAATCGTCATTGGGCTGGCTGCGGCCATCGCCGCGACAGGTTGCGCGCACAGACCGGTTCGCGTCACTCCGATCCCCAATCCACCAACACAGATTGGCGAGGAAAACCCGAATACGATGCCACAGCAACCGCTGGTTAATCCAAATGCTCCCATCAGCGCACAACCCGTCGGCGAAGCTGGTCCATTCAACCCGGACGATTGGAATCAGGATCGGGCCGCCCTCGCCGCATACACGATTCATTTTTCATTCGACAGCGCCGTGATTCGCGACAGCGAAAGAGCAAATCTCCAGCAGGTTGCCGCGGCGCTTCAGGCGGACAGTTCGGCGAACCTGCTCATTGAAGGCAATTGCGACGAACGCGGCACTGAAGAATACAATCGTTCGCTTGGCGAACGCCGCGCCGAAGCCGCGCGCGAGGCGCTGGTGGGCATGGGCATTGATGAGAGTCGCATTCACACGATCAGCTACGGCAAAGACAAGCCGCTGGACCCCGGACATAATGAAACGGCCTGGACTCAAAACCGGCGCGATGATTTTGTCCTGTTGCACCCGAAGACAGGGGCATAAGACAGCCTAAACGTGCCAGGCAACAATTGCGAATTATGAAGAACAAAGCCCTTTCCTCGATCGCAGTTGCGCTGGCTGCCGCCATCGCCTCGACGGGTTGCAAGCACACCCCGCCCGTCACACCTATTCCGCCGCCACATCAAGCCGGAAATAACCCGGACATCCCTGCCGGACCGCCGATCAATCCTTCCGACGGTCCTGGCCGGTATGCGGAATCCAGCACATACGACCCCCGGAAATGGATTCAGGATCGTTCCGCCCTGGCTGCGGACACTATCCATTTTGCCTTCGACAGCGCGGTGATTCGCGACAGCGACAAGTCAAACCTACAGCAGGTTGGCACAGCGCTCAACGGAGACGCGAGCCTGAGCGTGTTGATTGAAGGCAATTGCGACGAGCGCGGCACCGAAGAATACAATCGTTCGCTCGGGGAACGCCGCGCGGAAGCCGCGCGCGAGGCGCTGGCGGCCATCGGAATTGATGCCAATCGCGTTTACACGATCAGCTACGGCAAAGACAAACCGGTTGAGTCCGGGCATACTGATACGGCGTGGTCTCAAAACCGGCGCGATGATTTTGTGTTGTTGCATCCGAAGCCGGGGACGTGAGCGTTGAACACTGAAGCGTTAAAGGGTTTGTTGAAGGCAATATTTGCAATAAGGCGTAACTTTAGGGACGACGAATCAGTCTAAAAGGGCGGGTTAATTGGCACTTTACAACGCCTTGAAACAGGCGTAGGCTGATACAGGCTCGAATAGATACTATGAATACCATGTTTGCAGCGTTTTTAGGCGGTTGGGAATGGATCATCGTGGTCCTTGCCGTACTAATGCTTTTTGGGGCGAAGAAGATCCCCGAGTTGGCGCGGGGTCTGGGCACGGGAATCAAGGAATTCAAAAAGGCGACACGCGATGTGACCGACGAGCTCCAAAACGTGACGGACGACAAGCCTCAACCGGAGCAGCCAAAGGCCATCGCCAGCACCCCGCAACAGCCTGCCCAAACCGTTTCGCAATCGGCGAATCCGCCTAAAGTTTAAGCGCGGCGTCACGCATGGCCCGCGACTACGAGACGGAACTCTCCGACGAAGCCGAAGGCGGCCCGGTCAAAAGTTTTCTTGAACATCTCGAAGACTTTCGCTGGGTTTTAATTAAAAGTTTCATTGCGCTGGGCCTGGCAATGCTCATTTGCCTCATGGGCGCAAATCACGTTGTCGGCATTCTCAAATGGCCGATGACGCACAACCTGCTTCGGTCGCTGGCGCAGACATACAAATGGACGGTCCCATGGGCGACGCCTCACCACGGGCCTGGCGGCAGCCAGGTGGCGGTGGTGAGTTTTGGCACGAACCAAATCGGCAGTTTTCAGATTTCTTCCCAGGAACGCGCAGCCTTCAATCTGGGCACCAATCAGTTTGTATCGGCGCATATTCAGCCGCTGATGATTGGCACGAATACGGTGTTGGGCTGGCGCGCGGAGCCGGATACCAATGCCGCGGCGGCGGCTCAAGGACTTAATATAAATCTCATTAATTTAAGCCCGGCGGGGGCGTTTTTTGTGGCCTTTCAGGTCGCGTTTTATGGCGGAATGGTGCTGGCC
>JBOHXA010000420.1:0-2567 GCA_050737335.1 Limisphaerales bacterium
GCGGGACCCGCAGTGCCCCATTTGCGGGGAAAATCCGACAATCAAGGAATTGATTGATTATGAAATGTTCTGCGGGATGCAACCCGTTGCGCCGTCGGAAACTCCTGATGAAGTCACCGTGCAGGAGATGAAGCGCGCCCTGGACGATCCGGCCTTGGGCATCAAGATCATTGATGTGCGCGAGGCGTTCGAATACGAGATCGCGCGAATCGAGGGCGTGCCGCTGTTGCCCATGAGCCAGATCCAGCAACGCTTCACGGAGTTGGACCCGAATTCCCAGTATTATTTCCTGTGCAAAGTCGGGGCCCGGTCGAGAGACGTCGTGGGTTTTCTGCACGAGCATGGATTCAAATACGTGAAGAACGTCAAAGGCGGCCTGGATGCGTGGTCGGCGGAAATTGACCAGGGCGTTCCGAGGTATTAAGTTGACGATATGGACGACACTTTACAAAAGCGCATTCAAAGCGCCCTTGCCAATCCTCAAAACCTGGGCGAGCTGGCGGACGCGGACGCGGTGGGGACGGTGGGCAACGCCGATTGCGGGGAGATGCTGCGCCTGTGGGTGAAGTTCAAGGAAGAGAATGGCAAAAAAGTCATTGATCGGGCCACATTCCAATCATTCGGCTGCGAAACGGCGATTGCGGTTGCCAGTCTTGCGACCGAATTGATTCGAGGCAAAACGGCCAATGAAGCGCTGGCGCTAAAAACCGAGGAGCTGGCGGGCGAGCTTGGGCCGTTGCCGCCGATGAAAATCCATTGCGCCCAGCTTGTGGAAGGAGCTTTGCGCTCCGCGCTTGAATCGCCCGGGCAAGGCAAAGAGCCTTCCGTTGCCACCACCACCACCGGCTCGACGCTCCTGGACAGCTTTTCGAAATCCAAAGAGCGAGTGAAGCTGACGTTTCTGGACGAGAAATGAACCCGAAGATTGGCGTTGGCCATTGCTTGAACCGTTGCGCGGGGTTCGGTGGAAATTGAATTTGGCGTGAAGAGCCGCGTGAAACCATGGCGCCCCTTCGAGATGCAACCCAGGGAGCGCAACAACCACATAGACCAGCAGCGCCGCCCCAGGAGAAGCAGCACATGATAAGCGTAAGAATGTGTTTGCTATAATTTCGGTCTTCTGCAAAGGTTTCTTGTGAGCCGGGCGCCAAAAAAATCTCCAAAAAAAAAATGCCCGCAAATCATTGAGAACGCCGTCGAACAATCCGTTGCGCAAAATCCGTTTACCATCATCGGCATCGGGGCCTCAGCCGGCGGCTTGGAAGCGTTTACTCGTTTGTTAAGCAATCTGCCGGAAAATACCGGCATGGCGTTCGTGCTGGTTCAGCACCTTGATCCGGACCATGCCAGCCATCTCACCAATCTCCTCACGAAGGCGACGGCGATGCCCGTTCGGGAAGTAAAGAATGGAATGACGATTAAACCCAACCACGTCTTCATCATTCCGCCAAATTTCAACATGGGAATCGCAAAAAGAAAGTTGATATTGACGCCGCGTGACGAAACTCGTGTGCCGCATTTGCCGGTGGACTTTTTTTTCCGTTCGCTTGCCAAGGAACAACAAAGTTGGGCCATCGGCGTGATTTTAAGCGGCACAGGTTCGGATGGCGCCGCCGGGCTGGCGGAAATCAAGAGCGCGGGCGGGTTGACTTTTGCCCAGGATGAAAAGTCCGCGAAATTTAGCGGGATGCCGTTGCACGCTGGAAATGTGGATTTTGTTTTGCCACCGGAAAGAATCGCGCAGGAACTCGCCCGCATCGGCCATGATCCGTATCTGGCGCTGCCTGCAACAACGGAAAGCGAAGACCAGGAGGCAGAGGCTGGAAGAAACTTCCGGCGCATCCTGGCGATTTTACGTTCCCACACCAATGTGGATTTCAGCCAATATCGCGACACGACAATCAAACGGCGTATTCAGCGGCGGATGGTTGTCAACACGCGACATACGATTGCGGAATACATCAAACTTTTGGAAAAAGACCAAGGCGAAGCCAAAGCGCTGTTTGAAGACGTCCTGGTCAATGTGACCCGATTTTTTCGCGACCCCGAAATGTTCGAGGCGCTCAAGGAGAAGGTTTTCCCCGAAATTCTCAAAACGGCTCCGCCAGTCATCCGCGTCTGGGTCACCGCGTGCTCCACCGGGCAGGAGGCGTACTCGATAGCGATTGCGCTGCTGGAATTTTTGGAACACCAAGTAACCCCCCCGGCGTTCCAGATTTTCGGCACCGATGTGAATGAGGCTGTTTCCATCGAACAAGCGCGGCGTGGTTTGTTTCCTGACACCATCGAAAGGGAAATTTCCCCTGAACGTTTGCGGCGTCATTTTACCAGGGAAGAGGGCGGCTATTGCATCAGCAAGTCAATCCGCGACCTGTGTATTTTTGCCAAACACAACATCTCATCCGACCCTCCCTTTTCGCGAATGGATTTGATTTCCTGCCGCAATCTCCTGATTTATTTCACACCCAATTTGCAGCGGCACGTCATCTCAACGTTTCATTACGCTCTTAATCCGGCTGGCTTTCTGGTGCTGGGCGGTTCGGAAACGGTTGGCCCCAACTCGGACC
>JBOHXA010000421.1:0-1443 GCA_050737335.1 Limisphaerales bacterium
GGAGATGGATATGTATGTGGATGGCAATTTGGAGGCTTCGACATTCGGCACCACCGATCCGCTCAATGGAAACAATTACTATCTGTCCGTCGGCGGCACGACCCTTTCCAGCTACACCGGCCTGCTGGATGACCTACAAGTCTATTCCGGCGTGCTATCGGCCCCCGAAGTTGCCAGTCAGTTTGCCAACCCGGGCACGGTCATTCCGGATGTTGCGGGTAATTCCGCCAACGGCATCGTCGTGCATTATGATTTTGACGAAGGGACGGTGCTGGCTCCCGATGTTTCCGGCAACAATAACAACATGGTTTATGCGGGCAACTTTGGCGGCAGCGGGCCGGCCATCAGTTCTGATGCGGAAGCCGGCGCCGGTGCGGTGAGTTTTGATGGCGGAAGTTATTTGACTGCGTCGTCTAATCTGCTCGCCACCCTGGCCGGCGACTTCACAGTTTCACTTTGGTTGAACACCAGCCAGAGTTATGGCAACCCCGGCGATCTGGCTTGGGAAGGCGCGGGCGTTTTGTGCGCGGATTCCCCCAACCCGAGCGCCCGGGATTTGATCCCCGTGGCGCTGACCGGCGGCCAGGTGGCGTTCAATGTCGGCGATGGCAGTGGCAACGACGACACGCTGAACTCCAGCGCCACGGTCAATGACGGCAACTGGCACCACATCGTGGTCACCCGCAGCC
Organism: Limisphaerales bacterium; assembly: GCA_050737335.1. GTDB lineage: Bacteria > Verrucomicrobiota > Verrucomicrobiia > Limisphaerales > UBA11358 > UBA11358. Next base: position 690 of record JBOHXA010000421.1, read on the forward strand.
AGGCCACCGGTCAGCGGCAGATTTATATTGATGGCGCGCTCGACAGTTCCGATGCCGCCACAACGGGGCTGCTTAATAGTCCGGTGCTGCTGACCGTCGGCGCGATATCCGATGCCTCCAATCCCGACCCGACAAGTCCTGATGAAAATGGATTCGATGGCTATCAAGGGCTATTGGACGACGTTCAAATTTATGATCGGGTTTTGAGTTCCACCGAGGTGACCTTTCTTTACAACAACCCCGGCCAGACGGTGGCCGGCACTGGCGGCGCAGATTTCAACACCACGCTCGGCACCACCAATCTGAATTGGACTACCATCGGCGACGCCAGTTGGTTCACAGAAACCACCAACACTTACAACGGTTCGCCGTCCGCCGCCCAGAGTGGCAGCGTGACCGGTGATCAGTCTTCGACCCTTTCACTCACCGTGACTGGCCCGGGCACGCTGACGTTTTACTGGTCGTGCATCGCCAACGATCCGAACCAGGGTTTCGATTGTAATTTCTATATTAACGGCAATTCATACGACGGCATTTCGGGAGACAGTGACTGGAGCATGGACTCGTTCAATATTCCGTCAGGCACCAGCACTTTGACTTGGACGGCATCAGCCAATGGCGATACCGACCCCACTCAAGCCGGATTTCTGGATCAGGTCAGCTACGTCACCGCGCCTTCGCTCACTGCCAGCGCCAACCCCCAAGCCGGCCCGGCTCCGCTAACGGTTCAGTTCAGCACTCCCGACCAGGACAC
>JBOHXA010000422.1:0-20511 GCA_050737335.1 Limisphaerales bacterium
CCTCCAGCCCATCCCGAGGGCTTCGGGATGGGAAAAGCCCGATTCAAATCGGAGTGAGCCCTGAAATGGCGGCCTAAACCTTCGATTGCCAAGGAGCATCATTGCGGACGAATCTGCATTGATCCCCCGTATTGCCTGGACGCTGTTTTTGGTGCCCGCGACAGGACTTGAACCTGTACGATGTTACTCACTAGAACCTGAATCTAGCGCGTCTGCCAATTCCGCCACGCGGGCGCGTGAAGGGCCAAAAAAGCCGGTTAACCAGCGTCTTCTTTCATACACAACGCGCAGCACAATCGCAAGCGGAAACGAGCAGGACGCGGGCTGAACCGCAAAGGTACCAGGCAACAAAGGTCAGACCGATGAACAAAATGCGCAAAATGATCGCAAGGGAAAAGAAAGGCCGCGCATCAGATTCGCGCTATCGCGCGGCTTCGCAATCAGCCGCTTGTTTTTGGCCGATTAACCCGGTCGCGGCGCTTGCGGCCTCGCTTGTCCTGGGGACTATCGTTTGGCCTTCCAGGGTTCCCGGGTTGATTTCAGCGCGCTGCCTGCTGAAGCTGCAACATCGCGCGCATAATCCTGCACTCGCCGTAACCGTATTTGCCTGCGAACGATTCCACAATGACGCCCAGGCTGAGAAAACCGTGCTTTGCAAAAGCGCTCGCAATTTCGCGTTGCGCCACGGGTGGGACCAGGCTACCCACGTTAAGCTTTTCTCCCGCCAGAAGCGCCCGTTCCAGATGGCCGTAAATGGCGCCGTCTTTAACGCCTCGCAGGCGCGTGATTTCGGACACGGTTTTGCCCTGGCGAAAAAAGCGAAGCGTATCGCGCACGGTATCGGAGAGGAGAGCGCCGCGAGATGCCACGGGAGCGGGGGCGGAAAAGGAATCGTCCGCGAAAATTTGCCGGGGATTGGCTTGCAGATGCCCTTTAATTTCCCGCAAAAATAACTGGCCGAATTCCCGCATTTTTTTCTCGCCAATGCCGCTGACGCGCGAAAGCTCCGCTTCGCTGGCGGGATAAAGTCGCGCCATTTGCCGCAATGTGGTGTCCGCGAAAATGACGTACGACGGGACGGACCGTTCATCGGCGAGCCGTTTGCGAAGGACGCGGAGCTTTTCGAACAGGGCCTCGTCACAGGCAATCTCGCCCACACGATGCTCGATTGGTCCGGCGGCGACCGCTTTGGTGAGCATGATTTTTTGCCGCGATTTGAGCGCGGCCCGGCCGGTATCGGTCAGTTCGGCGACGTTGAATTTTTCCGCGTTTTGGTGAAGGAATCCCAGGCGGACCAATTCTCTGCCAATGGCTGCCCAGTCCGCGCGCGAGTGTTCGGCGCCGATATTGTACGTGGACAGCTTTTCATGGCCGAATTTTCGTATTTTGTCCGTATCGGCGCCGCGGAGCACTTCGGCCACGTGTTGCATTCCCACGTTGAACCCGCTTTTTTCGCGGATGCGATAGACGCAGGAAAGAAATTTCTGGGCGGCCACGGTGCCGTCCCAGGCCGCGCGGGGCGACAGGCAGTTGTCGCAGGCGGCGCAGGGGGTCCGCTCAAATTGTTCTCCAAAATAACCAAGCAGGAATTCCCGGCGGCAATTTCCAATTTCGGCATAGTGAATCATTTGCTCCAATTGAGAGCGGGCGATTTCTCTCTCGCGCGGGTCCGGCTTTTCATCAATGAAGCGCATTTGCCTGACACGATCGCCCGCGCTGAACAAGAGCAGGCATTCGCCCGGCAAACCGTCGCGTCCGGCGCGTCCGGTTTCCTGATAATACCCTTCGATGTTTTTCGGCAGATCATAATGGATGACAAATCGAACGTTGGGCTTGTTAATGCCCATCCCAAAGGCAATGGTCGCGCAGACAACACGCGCTTCGTCTCTGAGGAATTTTTCCTGGTTTTTGGACCGGTCGCTGTTTTCCATTCCAGCATGGTAGGGCAGCGCGGTCACGCCGTCCTCCTCGAGCTTGCGGGCGATTTCTTCGGCTGTTTTGCGGGCCTGGCAGTAGATGATACCGCTTTCCCCGGGCCGGGACCGGACAAACGAAAGAATCTGCGCGTAGGCGCCAGCCTTGGCGGCGACCCGGTAAATCAAATTTGGACGGTCAAAACTCGCGACGTAGCGCGAGGGGTCTTTTAAATGGAGTTGCGCGACAATGTCGTCCCGAACGCGCGTGGTCGCCGTGGCCGTGAGGGCCATCATGGGGACATTCGGGAAAACCCCGCGCAGGGAGCGAAGCTGCCGGTATTCCGGCCGAAAATCGTGGCCCCATTCGCTGATGCAATGCGCCTCGTCAACGGCGAACAAGGTCGCGTTCCATTTCTTGAGGTCTTCGAGAAATCCCGAAAGCATCAGCCGTTCCGGCGCAACGTAAAGCAATCGGAATTCACCATTGTGTAATCCGCGCAGGCGCGGCCGCGATTCACCCGGGCCTAAAGATGAATTGAGAAATGTCGCCGCAACGCCGGCGGTTTGAAGAGCGTCAACCTGGTCCTTCATCAGGGCAATGAGCGGCGAAATCACGACCGTGAGGCCCGGCCGCACGAGCGCGGGTAATTGGAAACAGAGCGATTTGCCGCCGCCGGTGGGTAGGACGGCAAAGACGTCCTTGCCGGCGAGCGAATCGGAAATGATTTCGGGTTGTAACGGACGAAATGAATTGAATCCGAAATATTTTTTAAGCGGCGCCGAAAGTTGATCTCCATGCGATTCCACGAGGCGGGAGGATAGGGGAAAAAAGAGGGGGGTTCAAGCTTGTGAACACCGGCGGCATTTCATTGTACAAATACGCTCCCGCCCCTTTCGTAAATCTGGCTTTCCTGAACACAATACGTGGCGTTTCAAGGTCGGAAATGACACAACTAATTGTGTTTTGCGGCTGACAAAAGCTAAAATAAACGTTGTATGAAAATCGCTATTTTCATATAATTTTCCAGTATTAAAGTGTAACGTTTTGAGGGGCAAATTTTTATGGCAAAAACATCTGATATGGAGTCGGGAGGCGCGGTGGTGACGACAGCGGTTAAAGGCGATTATGGCGCCGCGCAACTGGGAAAATTGGAGGGTCTGGAAGCCGTTCGGAAGAAACCAGGCATGTATATTGGCGGCACTGACGAGCGGGCATTGCACCATTGCGTCAGCGAAGTCCTGGACAATTCCGTGGACGAACACCTGGCTGGATATTGCGATAAAATCGAAGTAACGGTCCAGGTTGACGGCTCGATTTCGATTCGCGACAACGGCCGCGGCATTCCGGTGGACATTCATCCGCAATACGGCATTCCGGGCGTTGAGCTTGTGCTTACCACGCTGCACTCGGGAGGTAAATACGGGCAGGGCGGCTATAAATTTTCCGGCGGCACCCACGGCGTTGGCGCCAAGTGCGTCAATGCCGTCAGCGAATGGTTTGAAGTGGAGGTGTCGCGCGGCGGCGAAACCTACCAAATGGAGTTTGAACGTGGAAAGACCACGAAGAAATTGCATGTGATTGGCAAAGCCAAAGGCACCGGAACATTAATCACCTTCAAGCCGGACCCGGAGATTTTTCGCGATACGACTGAATTCAAGGGGGACATCATTGCGCAGCGGTTGCGCGAGTTGGCGTTTTTGAATTCAGGCCTGGAAATTGTTTTCACAGACGAACGGAATACGGATTTGAAAGCCGAAACCTTTTATTACAAGGACGGCATTGACCAGTTTGTCCGCCAGCTCAACCAAAGTAAAGAGCCGCTACATCCCAAGCCGATCGCGTTTCAAAAGGCGATGCGGGAAAATTTGGATGAAAAGGAAATTGAAGTGATTGTCGAAGTGGTGCTGCAATACAACGACAGCTACAACGACCAGGTGCTTTGTTATACCAACACAGTTTACAATCCGGACGGGGGCGCGCATCTAAGCGGTTTTCGCAGCGCCGTCACGCGGGCGATCAACCAATACGCCAAGTCAAACGAGTTGCTGAAGGAAAAGGATCCGCAAATTACCGGCGACGACGTCCGGGAAGGATTGACAGCGGTCATTTCTGTGAAGCACAGCGATCCCAAATTTGAATCACAGACCAAAGTAAAACTGCTTTCGCCGGAAGTGGAAAGAATTGTCGGGTCGGTCACGTATGAAGGTCTAATGAGCTATTTCGACGCCAACCCACCCATTGGCCGGCGAATCGTTGACAAAGGATTGAATGCCGCGCGGGCCAGGGAAGCGGCGCGCAAGGCGCGGGAAGCCGTCCGAAAATCCGCGCTCACGGGCGGCGGCTTGCCGGGAAAACTGGCGGATTGTTCGGACCGCGACCCCGTGAATACCGAGCTTTACATTGTCGAGGGCGACTCCGCCGGCGGTTCAGCCAAACAGGGCCGGGACCGCAAGTTCCAGGCGATCCTTCCGATCCGCGGCAAGTTGATCAACGTTGAAAAGGCGCGACTGGACAAAGTCCTTCAAAACACCGAAATCCGGACCATGATTACGGCCATCGGCACGGGCATTGGCGACAGCGCCGGCGAGGGCGCCTTCGAGATTAGCAAGCTGCGTTATCACAAAATCATTATCATGACGGATGCCGACGTGGACGGCTCGCACATACGGACGCTGTTGCTGACGTTTTTCTACCGGCAAATGCCGCAGTTGGTGCGCGACGGTTATGTGTACATCGCGCAGCCCCCGCTCTATTCGATGACGCGGAAAAAGCGAACTGAGTACGTGGACGACGACGCGCAATTGAACAAAATTCTTTTGCAAATCGGCACCGAAGAGGTGCGATTGAAGAATCTTTCGGACGGTCGCGAGTTGTCGCCCAAACAACTGGAAGAGATTCTTCAATTGCTCGAATCACTCGACAAGTACGCAAGGGTGATCCGCCGTCACGGGGGGGATTTTAGCGACTACGTGGAAAATCGGAGCGAAAAAGGGACCTTTCCCGTTGTATTGATTAAAGTGCGGGATGGGAACGATGAAAAGGTGCATTACTTTGAGGACTTGGACAAAGTCGCAATGTTCAAGGACAAAAATCCTGATTTGTACGGCGATACTGAGTTTCGTGAAAGGGTCGAAAGGAACCGATTGCAAATTCGCCGGGCCAGCGAAGCGGACTTGCATCTGGAGAGCAAAGCCATTGCCGAGCTTCTCGGGAAATTGAGCAAAAAGGGCCTGGCCGTGGACCATTACGCCGCGCAGGACAAGCCGTTATTTGAACTGATTGAAGGCGAAGGTGAAAAGGCAAATGTTACGCCGTTGTTCTCGATTCCCGAGATTTTAAGCAGCGTCAAAAACGTCGGCAAAAAGGGCATTCAAATGTATCGTTTCAAAGGACTTGGCGAAATGGATGCAAAAGAACTTTTTGAAACGACCATGAACCCCGCCAAACGAAAGTTGCTGCGCATTGATTTGACTGACGCGGTGGAGGCCGAGGCGATGTTTTCGAGGTTGATGGGCGAGGAAGTCGAACCTCGACGGCAGTTCATTGAGGACAATGCGCTGAACGTGAGGAATTTGGATGTTTGAGAAAGAGAATTTTGGAAAACGTTGTCGCTGGACATACGGTGGTAGCGTCGGAACTGGCCGTGACGGAAGTGCGTTCCGCCCTCCTCGCCAAAGAGCGCGCAGGGCGGATTTCCGCGCCGGTGCGGCACGCCGGCTGGCGGCTGTTTCAGAAAAAGGTCCGGGACGAGCAATTTGTTTTGCTGCCGCCAAGCCGGCGGATTATCGAACGGGCCGGGGGCTTGATTGAACAATGCCGTCCGCGCGTTGCATTGCGAACATTGGAAGCCATTCACCTCGCCACCGCGGAACTTTGCGGTGGCGGGGAAATGTGCGGCAGCGATCATCAGGTTGTGAACGCCTCGCATTTTATCGGCCCGGCGTTCGTGCCGGCTTTAACAATTTACTGAAATTTTAATTTGCCATGCCTGACGAAAAGGAACCAACGGAGAAACCAGACAGTCCGCCTGTGAGCAACACGCCGTTGTTTGCGCCGGGTGAAAAAATCGCCAAGATCAACGTCGCAGACGAGATCAAGAATTCGTTCCTGGACTATTCGATGTCCGTGATCATTTCGCGGGCGCTGCCCGACGCGCGTGACGGCCTTAAGCCTTCGCAACGGCGCATCCTCTACGCGATGCATGAATTGTCCCTTTTCCCCGGGCGCAAGCATTATAAATGCGCGAAAATCTGCGGTGACACTTCAGGCAATTATCACCCGCACGGCGAAGCGGTGATTTATCCGACGCTGGTCCACATGGCGCAACGGTGGGCCATGCGGGAGCGACTGGTGGATGGAAAGGGAAACTTCGGTTCCGTCGAAGATGATCCGCCGGCGGCGATGCGTTATACCGAGGCGCGCCTGACGCACCTGGGGGCGGCCTTGATGGAGGACATGGAAAAGGACACCGTTGATTTTGTTCCCAATTACGACGAGCGAATGACGGAGCCTACGGTCTTTCCTTCGGCATTTCCGAATCTGCTGGTCAATGGCGGCACGGGGATCGCCGTGGGCATGGCCACGAATATGCCGCCGCATAATCTGGGCGAAATCATTGAGGGGATCTGCGCGCAAATTGACAATCCAAATATTACCCTCAAGGAATTGATGAAGTTTATCAAAGGTCCGGATTTTCCAACGGGCGGCCTTATTTGCGGCGTTGAAGGAATTAAAAATTATTTTGAGACGGGACGGGGTAGTTTGAAAATACGCGGGCGGGTCGCTTCGGAGGAGTTGAAAGCCGGACGCGAACAGCTCGTGATTACTGAGATTCCGTACAATGTCAACCGCGCGGCGCTCGAACAGCAGATCGCCGGACTGGTGAACGAAAAGACAATCACCGAAATCTCCGCGATGCGCAATGAATCCGATGAGAACACCCGGTTGGTGATGGAATTGAAGCGCGACGGCAATCCGAAGGTTGTCATTGCCAATCTTTACAAGCATACCCAGCTTGAAGTTTCGTTTGCGGTGAACTCGCTGGCCATTGATCATGGCCGGCCCAAGACGCTCAACCTCAAGGACCTTATCCAGTGTTACATCGAGCACCGCCGGGAAGTGGTCCTGCGGAGGACACGCTTTGAATTGAGGAAAGCCGAGGATCGCGCTGAATTGCTCGATGGTTATCTCATCGCCCTTGCGAACCTGGACGAGTTTATCGGCATCATCCGCAAGTCCAAAACGCGGGAAGAGGCCCGCGTGAAATTGCTGGCTTTCGAGTGGGCCCGCCCGCAGGTGGAGCGCTGGGGAATCCTGATCCGTCACGAGGACCGGCTCGACAACGGCCGCTATGCCTTGAACGAACGGCAGGTGGATGCGATCCTCGAGTTGCGTTTGTATCAATTAACGGGGCTGGAAATTGACAAGGTCCAGGGCGAGTACAAGGAGTTATTGGAACGCATCAAGGATTTGCTGGACATTCTGGCCAGGGAATCGCGCGTCATGACGATCATTAAAAATGAATTGGCCGGCATTAAGGAAAAATACGCCACACCCCGGCTCACACAAATTGTTCCCGACGAAGGCGAAATCGCCATCGAGGATTTGATCGTCAATGAAGGCGTCATCATCACCTTGACGCACACGGGCCTGATCAAACGGACTAATATCTCGAGCTATCGCGCCCAGCGTCGCGGGGGCAAAGGCGTTATCGGGATGACGACACGCGAAGCGGCCACCGAGGAGGACAAGGATTTTATCGAACATCTCTTCACCGCCAGCACGCATGATTATCTCATGTTTTTCACGAATGCCGGCCGCGTGTACGTTGAGCGGGTCCATGAAATTCCCGATATGGGACGCGCTGCCAGGGGCCGAAGCATTGCGAACCTGCTCCAATTGAAACACGGCGAAACTATTGCCGCCCTGATCCGCGTGCAATCCAAAACCGGCCCGGACAAGGAAGACGCAACCTGGCAACAGGAAGGCTTCATTTTGTTTGCCACGAAACAAGGTACGGTCAAAAAGACCGAGCTTGCCGAATTTGCCAACGTCCGCAAAGGCGGCATCATTGCCATCGGCATTGACACGGGCGACACGTTAATTGACGTAAAACTGACGACCGGCCACGACGACGTGGTGCTGATTACCCGGGATGGGATGAGTATTCGCTTCAACGAGCATGAATCGAATGAGCCGGGAACCCCAAGAGGCGTCCGCTCCATGGGCCGCTCCGCGGCGGGTGTTCGAGGCATCAACTTGGAGAAGGACGACGACGTGGTTGCGCTGTCTGTCGTCGTACCGGACGCGAAATTGCTTGTGGCCGGCGAAAATGGAATCGGCAAGCGGACGGACTTTGAGGAATACCGCGCCCAATCCCGCGGCGGCAAAGGCATCATTACAATGAAGACGACCGAAAAAACCGGCGGAGTGATCGGGGCGCTGACGGTGCGTGATAATGATGAAATGATGCTCATTACGTTTAAAGGCCAGATGGTGCGAATTTCCGTCAACGGCATCCGCGAAGCCGGCCGCAACACGCAGGGCGTCAAACTGATTGAGCTGGACGCGGAAGATAAGTTGCAGGCGATCGCAAAAGTGATCAGCGAAGACACGGAAGATTCGACGGTCGAAAACCAGCCATCAGAAGAGCCGGCGGCGTAAAAGGGCCGGCCGCCGAAGAACTGTCCCGCGAAGCCTTGCGGCAGGCAGCGGAGAATTTATGAGCGCCAAAATTAATGCGGAATCAAAAGACCGTTTTGTGATCATTATGGCCGGCGGACGCGGCGAACGGTTCTGGCCGTTGAGCCGCGAGAAAATGCCAAAACAGTTGCTGGCGTTGCTTGGAAAAAAATCGTTTTTGCAGGAAGCGGTTGAACGGGTGCTGCCCGTTGTGCCGGCCAAAAACATTTTCATCATCACCCACCAGGCGCAATTGCCTGAAGTGCGAAAGCAGCTTCCGAAAATCCCCCCCTCCAATCTCGTCGCGGAACCGGTCGGGCGCGATACGTGCGCCGCGGTGACGCTGGGCGCGGCGCTGGTTGGCGCCCGCTCCACGACCGGGGTTATCGCGGTGCTTCCGGCGGACCACGTGATGCCGGAAGCGAAAAAATTCCAGCAAATTTTGAATGATGCCTTTGATTTGGCCGGGCGCGGCCAGGCGATTGTGACGATAGGAATCAAGCCAACTGAGCCGGCAACGGGATACGGCTATATTCGCCTCGGCAATCAATTGCCGGCGCCGGACGGAGTCAGGAAATACAAAACCACATTTTTTAGAGCGGAACAATTTGTGGAAAAACCGAATTTCGAACGGGCGCTGGAATACATCAACAGCGGGCAATACCGCTGGAATGCAGGAATGTTCGTTTGGAGTTTTGTGACCATTACGAACGGCCTCGAAAAGCATCAGCCGGATATGTTCGCAGCATGCCAGAGGTGGTTCAAAGTCGCGGCTCATCCGCCAAAACTGGCAAAAATTCTGGCAAAGGAGTATCCAGACTTGAAAAAGATTTCCATTGATTATGCCCTTATGGAGCATGCCCAAAACGTGATCGTGGCCGACGGCGCAATGGAATGGGATGATTTGGGCGCCTGGCCGGCGCTCGCGCGCCACTTGAAAGCCGATGCCGCGGGCAATTGCGCGGTCGGCGACTTTATTCACGTGGATGCCGCCCGCAACATCATCTACGATGCCCGGACCGAAAATCGAACGCCAATAGCCGTGGTCGGCCTGCGGGACAGCATTTTGGTCCAAACTGATGACGCGGTTCTCCTGGCGCACAAGAGCCAGGCGCAAAAAGTCAAAGAACTCGTCCGGAAGCTGGGCGAAGACCCAAGATTAAAGAAATTGGTTTAAAGGAATGAATTCCGAACCTGCCGTTTTGAAGCCGTCGGAGCCGCCATCGGGGGGCCTTGCTTCCGGCTTCGCGCGATACCTTCGCATTTACGCGGCGCTCTGGAAGACTTCGATCACGCGGGAGATGTCATTCAAAGGCAATTTTATCCTGTGGATTGTTGTGGAACTCCTTTGGTTCGGCCTGCAGTTGAGCTTTGTGGGCGTCGTATTTACCCAAACCTCGCAAATCGGGTCATGGTCGGCGTGGCAAGTGGTGCTCTTGACTGGGGCGAGCAATTTTATCCAACAAGTTTATCAGGCATTTTTCCTCGTCAATTGCACGAATCTCTCTGAGTTGGTCCGGACCGGCAAAATGGATTTTCTGCTCCTGCTGCCAATCAACACCCGTTTTGTCGTTTCCACCAGGCAGGTGGATATTTCTTCATTTGCCAACGCGGCATTTGCCGTGTGTGTGATGGCCTTTGCGGCGCACAAATTGCATTTGCATCCCACCGTTTTGGAATTGTTTGGATTCGCCGCTTTATCTCTTGTGGGGCTGTTGATCCACTATTCCCTTATGTTCATGCTCGCTTCGGTCAGCTTTTGGACCGTGCGGGCACAGGGAATCGTGTGGGGCTACTACAATCTTTTTAATATCGCGCGCCTGCCGGATGACGCATTTCACGGCGCATTCAAGGCTGTTTTCACGTTCGCGTTGCCGGTATTGCTCGTTTCAAATGTTCCCGTGCGCGTGCTTGCGGACAAATTGGCGTCGCCCTTCGCTTGCGCGGTGCTCTTGGCTTTAGGGCTGCTGTGGGCGGCAATTTCCCATTGGTTTTGGCTCCTGTCCCTCCGGCATTACACAAGCGCGAGTACTTAATCGGACTTTAACAAAAAAAAAGCGCGGACGTTACCGTCCGCGCTCATTCCTTGGCGATTCCGCGTTTTCTTCAAACTTCATTAACTACGAAACCTAATATTGCCAGTTTTGTGCCAGAACGCATTTTCGTGAAATCACTGGGTTTTTTGGTGGAAATGAAATTCGTATATTGCAGTTTGCAATGCATTGTGGATTCCCCGGCTCACGCGGTCAGTCAAAATGCAATGCCCAGTTTTAACCGGCCTATCAAGGCTTTGACGCCTCTTTTGCCCAGGTGTCTTTTAGTTGAATTATACGGTTGTAAATTATTTTTGAAGGTTGCGAGTCTTTATCGAGCACAAAATAACCGAGGCGTTCAAACTGGTAACGCAGTTCGAAGCTGGCCGTTTTTAATGAAGGTTCGCACTTGGCCCTGACGATTTGGAGGGAGTGCGGATTCAGAAAGATTTTGCAGTCCCCGTCGGCATCAGGTTGAGGGGTGGTAAAGAGGCGGTCGTAAAGGCGGACTTCGGCATCTATTGCGTGGGCGGTGCTGACCCAATGAATGGTCCCTTTGACCTTTCGATTGGCCGTTATGCCGCCGGTCTTGCTGTCAAGATCCGCCGTGCAGCGCAGTTCCACAATTCTTCCGGCGGCGTCTTTTACCACTTCCTCACATTTGATGACATAGGCGTATTTCAGCCGCACTTCGCCGCCAGGCTTGAGCCGGAAAAATTTTGGCGGGGCGACTTCCATGAAATCCTCGCTTTCAATGAATATCTCCCGGCTGAATGGAATACTTCGGGCGCCGGCGGCCGGGTCTTCTGGATTGTTGACGGCGTCCAAATCTTCAGTCTTACCCTCGGGATAATTTGTAAGCACCACCTTGAGGGGACGCAGGACGCCCAGGCGGCGCAAGGCTATTTTGTTCAAATCGTCCCGAATGATGTGCTCGAAAACCGCCATGTCTGTCAGGCTGATGAATTTTGTGACGCCGACCCCGATGGCAAAGCGGCGCAGCGTCTGCGCTGGAACACCGCGTCGGCGAATTCCTGAAATGGTGGGCATGCGCGGATCATCCCAGCCCGTTACGATTCGGTCGTTGACCAATTGGATGAGTTTGCGTTTGGAGACGATCGTGTGGCTTGGAATCAATTTTGCGAACTCATATTGATGCGGCAGGGGCCGCGGCAGCTCCAGGCTTTCCAAAATCCAGTCGTACAACGGCCGGTGCACTTCAAATTCAAGGGTGCAAATCGAATGAGTTATGCCTTCAATATAGTCGCTCAGGCAATGCGCGAAGTCGTACATGGGATAGATAACCCATTTGGCGCCGATGTGATGATGCTCCGCATGCCGGATACGGTAGAGCAGCGGATCGCGCAGCCAGATGTTGGGCGACGCGACGTCAATTTTTGCCCGCAATGAGCGTTTGCCATCGGGAAATTCGCCTGCTTTCATGCGCGAGAAAAGAGCCAGGTTTTCCTCCACGCCGCGGTCCCGGTACGGGGATGCTTTCGCATCGCGACGATATTCGTCGGTTTCTTCCGGCGTCAAGTCACACACAAACGCTTTCCTCTTTTTGATGAGCGCGACCGCATATTCGTACATTTGCTCGAAATAATCCGACGCGTAGAACGGCTCAGTTGGCAATGTGCTGGCCGCCGCGAGGGCCGCCAGGTGGAAATCCATTTTGCCATCCGATGACACGGCGGCCGGCGTTTTGCCTTTTTCTTTCACGCCAAGGTTCTGGTCAGCCCAGCCGGAAATGAGCCAGTTCACGTCCTCGCGGATGGAATCAACGTATTCCATCTCCTCTTTCGCGGGATTCGTATCGTCCATTCGAAGATTGCAAACGCCGCCGAACTCGCGGGCAATGCCAAAGTTCAAACAAATGGCCTTGGCATGGCCGATGTGAAGATAGCCGTTGGGTTCGGGCGGAAATCGGGTATGAATGCGCACATACTTTTTTTCCGCCACGTGTTTGGCCACGATATCGCGAATGAAATCCGAGGGCGCGGCAGCGGTATTTTCGAGGCTCATCAATCAAAAAATAGTAACAAAGGGAAAGGGCGTTGTCTATGAACGCCGTGAACCGCGGTGAAGGGGCGGTTGAAATCCGGGTTTGCGCCTTCGAAACAGGTTCGAGGCATTTCCAAGGGGCCTCGATGCTCAAGTGGCGCCGCAACGGTTGTTCGCGGCAAGTCAGTGGCGATGTTTTCGCTATTTGGCCCCGGTGCCGCGGAAGACCGCAGGGATCGTGAGAACCAGGATTTTGACGTCGAGCCAAAGTGACCAATTGTCAATGTATTCCAAGTCAAGGCGAACCCATTCTTTAAAATCGAAGATTTGGTTGCGCCCGCCGATTTGCCAAAGGCAGGTCAGGCCGGGTTTGACGCTCAGACGGCGGCGATGGGCGAGGTCGCTGAACCGCTTGACTTCGTCCACCGGCAGGGGACGCGGGCCGACCAGGCTCATATCTCCGCGCAGGACGTTCCAAAGTTGAGGCAGTTCGTCGAGGCTGTATTTTCGCAGGAAGCGTCCCACGGGGGTCACGCGCGGATCGTTGGTGAGTTTAAAGACCGGGCCGCGCATTTCGTTCATGGCTTCCAGTTCGTGTTTATATTGCTCCGCGTTGGTCACCATTGTCCGGAACTTATAGAGCATAAAGGGCCGGCCGTTTTGGCCCGACCGTTGCTGTCTGAAAAAAATCGGACCGCGGGAGGTCAATTTGATGGCGACGACGATAAACGGAAAGACAAACAGGCCAAAAAAGGTGAGCAAAAGCGCGGAACCAACGAGATCCAGGAGCATTTTGGCCATGCTATGCCAGGAAGCCTCGGGCGTGGTGCGGAAGATCAATAAAGGCCGTCCCAGCAGTTCGTCAATGCTGGTTCGCGAAATTTGGGTGGCAAAGAAATCTGCCATGAGCCAGACCTCCACGCCTTCGAGTTCGCAGGCTTTGATTACGTTTTCAATTTGCTCGAAATACGTGTGGCGCGCCCCCAAAATCACTCCATAGGCCGAATATTCGTGCAACATCTGGATCAGCTCGGGCGCGCCCATTTGGTTCATATCCAATCCAGCGACGATATCAATGCCCTCATCGCCCTGGGCCGCTATGTCCGAGCGCATTTTGGCTATTTCAGTGTCTGTTCCGGCTATGATGAAGCGGCGGCGATATTGCGACTGCGCCATCTTGCTTCTCAGAAAAAAACGGAGCATTTCTTCCTTCATCCATACGGCGCAGAAGGCAATGCAACCAAATGCAATCACGGTGATACGAGCGATCTGCAAATGAAAAACATAGGCCACAATGATCAGGCCCATGGTGGTGAGCACGCAACCTCTCAATAAAGGCCAAAACACCGCCGCTCGCGGCGCCAGTGGCGGACGATTATAAAAGGCCTGCCATTCCAGGATCAGCGGCGCCCCGGGAAAGAGTACAAAAAACAGCTTGGTAAAGTCATTAAAAGGAGTCGAGGCCGCGAGGCCAAATTCTTCAATTATGCGTGGGTCCGATCGCAACAGATACGCAATCAGAAAGCTGAGGGAAAAAATGCAGGCGTCGGCAATCTGATGGATTTGCGTTCGAATTTGTTGATCGCGCCTGAGCATTTTTATTTATACTTCGGACGTAATTGGAATTGCGGAACCTGCGCTGCGATCAATTTCTTCATTTGTCCGAACGCGGCGTCCTGTTGCCCCGCGCCACAGGCGGCGAAGTAAGAGATGTAGGCCCATCGTTGCAATTCGCCGGTCCTGAACAAATTGAAGGTCGTTTGTTCGAGCATTTTGTCGTGATCGGGCGTTTCTTCGTTGCGGGCCACATACCAAAAAACGTAAACCGCATGGGCGATCGCCTTTTTGCCGTCCGGCTCTTGAAATGTCGCGCTGAGGTCCCATCTGGCGACATGCAACGGGTAGGGCGGATGGTCATTGATGCCAATGTCCACCCTTTGTTTTTTGTCAATGCTCCAGCCCTGGCCGGGTAGGCAGTATTCCGGACGATGAATGCTGGTGCGGTCGGCGCCCATTAAAACAGCCGTGGATTGAATGCGCAACCCGTCGGGATCGAAGTACTCCCGTTCGGCATAGCTGGTGTCGGAGGGCAAATAGCCCAGCACAACTGGCGGTTCGGCGATATTTGTCGAGGTAAAATCGAGGACTCGGTCCGGCAGAGCGATGCGCATTTGGATCTGGCCGGGGATTGCCGTGGCTTTGATGCCCGGCAACCCCAGCTTCTGGTTCGCGCGCAGCCATGTCAATGCGGCGGCCGTGCCAGCCATTAAGAGCAGCGCCACGACAAGGAATGTCCATTTGGCATTTTTCATTTCAGTTCAGGCGTCGCCTCTGGCGCGACCTCCAGTCCTTCAAAGCTTTGCGCTTCTTGTTTTTCGAGCCATTGTCCGACAAACACAAACCCGACGAACGCGGGAACGTAAGGCAGGAGGCTGGTAAACCAATCGTCATGGACCCAATCACCTGTTTTTTGACCGCCTATTTGCGCCGCCGTGATGACTATTATAAGCCGCAGCAGATTGGCTAAGACCGCAAAGGGAAGGGCCAATGCGATCAGAAAAAGCCGTTTCCAGCCCGACCGCAATGTGAAAAACGCGAATATTGTGGCCAGGAGGAATATCGCGACCAGACTGCGTATGCCGCTGCAGGCGGGAGCGACATCGTATTGAAATGTTCCGAACGGATTGGACAATTCCGTGCCGGTCCGTATGACATCTATTCCAAAAATGTGGCAGATTCCGGCCACCAGCCAGGTCACAAGAAGGCGTAAAGGAAAAGTAATGAGTGTCCCGTGCGCGCCTAGCGGAACCGAAAATGCGAACAAAAAGAAGGGAAAAAAACTCTTCCGCAACCATTCCAATCCCCATGCCAATCCCATTAATCCGTAAATTCCGGCAAAAAGGGCCACGATGGAAACCTGGGGCAGTTGCGCGGTATAAGCAAAAATCTGCAATAACATTCCAAAAACTAAAATCCCCAGTCCCGGCCCCCAAAATTGCAGCCGGGAGTCCAGCAATTCATGCCGTTTCCACCAGAAAAGCCCCACGACGATGAAGGGGATAAAATTGCAATGTTCGTCATCCACGCCCGCCCCTGCGGCGCCATTGTAAGCGTGATACATCCATAAAAACAGTGACGGCGTATGGACGTAACCGAGAATTGAATTGCCAAGTAAATGGAAGAGCGCAAGCCATGCCGCCAGCAGCACAAAGAAAAAAGCCTTGTTGGGCAACCGTTGCCAGCATCCGGCTGTATCCTGCCAGAGGTCACTAACGTTTTTTATGGGTTCGGGTCCGCTCATTGACACGCCTGTCCAGCCTTAGACTGCCAAAGTGCGCAAAATACTCAATAAAAAATGCGCCGCCAGCCCTTCCGGAAAAGACCGCGCCAGCAGTTTGACATCCAATCGAATCATCAATCGCTTTGACACCGATACGAAATGTAAATACGGTAGGTTCTTCTAAAAAATGTCTGTCCGGCCTCTCCTCCAGTTCTGGCTTTGGATTTCAGCTTTTGCCGCCCTTGCGGGTTGGACATTGTCGGCAATCGGACATCTAAATCGGCCGGGGTATGGAACCGCTTTTGCCATTTTCGCCCTTTTTATTGTTCTGAAATGGCGGACGTTGGGCTTTTCGACCGAGCGGATGTCTCTGGCAGTCCGCAAGGCGTATCGTCGTTTTCGGCGCCCTCTGCCGTTGTGTTTTTTGGTGTTGGCGGTTTTGGTGTTTATGGGGGGCGCGCTGTATTGGCCGACTCATTACGCCGCGTTGACCTATCACATTCCCCGCGTGCTGCAGTGGTTGGCGGCGGGACGATGGCATTGGATACATACCCCCGTTGTTCGAATGAATTACACCGGCTGCGATTTCGAGTGGCTGTTCGCGCCCCTCATATTGTTTACGAAGTCTGATCGGACTATTTTTATCCTGAATTTTATTCCTTTCTTGTTTCTCCCGGGGCTGGTTTTCAGCGTGTTCACACGGTTGGGCGTGCATCCTCGGGTGTCTCGCCAATGGATGTGGCTGTTGCCGACGGGCTACAGTTTTTTGCTCCAGGCAGGGAGCGCGGGAAATGATTTCATTTCGGCATTCTATGCGCTCGTGGCCTTTGACTTTGCATTGCGCGCGAGATTCGCGTTTTCAAGCGCCCATGGCGCTATCGCCGCCAATTCGGCAATCAGGCATTTGTGGCAGTCGCTTTTGGCAATGGCTTTGTTGACTGGAACCAAGCCCGTCAGTGTTCCGCTGTTGTTGCCGTGGCTGATTTTGGTGTGCCCGTCGTTGCCGGTGCTGGCGCGCCGGTGGTTTGCCACTGTGCCTGTGGCGCTGGTGGCGCTGGCGGTATCATTTTTTCCATCGGCGCTGATGAATAAATTGCATTGTGGAGATTGGCTGGGAGCTTCGATCGAGCCTTCAAACGTGGACGTGAAGAATCCGTTGACTGGAGTTTTGGCCAATGGTTTTGAATTGTTGCAGGTCAATCTGGCCCCGCCGGTATTTCCATGGGCTCACTTGTGGGATGAGGCGGTTGCGCGAACGGTTCCGCGGGCGTGGTTGACCACCTTTCAGTCAGACTTTTTCACCACCGGAGAATTACCCACGGAAGATTGGGCGGGAATCGGATTTGGATTGACTGCGTTGCTGGCGGTTTCAGTCGTCGCTGGCTTGGTTTGTTGGAATTGCCGGCCGCCTTTAAACGGGCCGATGCAACGCAAAATAATTAAAACCCCGCATTTGTCAGCACGCCTGCGCTGGATGGTTTTAATTGGACCATGGATGGCATTGTTGATCTACTGCGCAAAAGCTGGAATGGCGACGCCCGGAAGGTTGATCGCGCCCTATTACCCATTGCTGTTGCCTTTGTTGCTGGTTGGCCGCGCGCAGGCGGGCATTGTGCGTCGCGCCTGGTGGCGGGCCTGTGCGGGATTGGTTGTATTTCTCGCGTTCGTCGTTCTGATCCTCTCACCGGACCGTCCGTTGTGGCCGGTGCAGACGGTTCTTTCCAGGGTTGCCACGTGGCATCCGAAGGCCCATTGGATTTCGCGGGCGCGTGACGTCTATGCCGTTTATGCCGGGCGTTCCGATCCTCTGGCTGATGTGCGCGCTTTGCTGCCCCCGCGCGTCAAAGTGGTCGGGTTTATCGGCGGGCCGGATGATTCCGACATTTCATTGTGGCTTCCGTTTGGCTCGCGGCGGGTGGAGCATTTTCTCTTGAGCGATCCGCCGGAACGGTTTCGACGGGAACATGTCGAGTACGTTGTCATCGGCGAATTAACTTTGGAGGCGAAGGGGGTCGCCCTGAAGGATTGGCTGACGCGAAATGGGGCCGTAGCGGTCGGCGCCGCAAGCAGCACGTTCAAGGTTTCCCAGGGGCCGCAACGGTGGTACGTGACTAAAATTAAACGGCAAAACCTGGCCAACAATCGGTAAAGCTTGCGAAACCAATTTATGGCTGGCATCCTGTTTTCATGGCGGCTTCGCCGACATCTCGAGCCATTCGTGACCCTAAAACGCGCCTGAACTGGCGTGTCAGCAAGGTCATTCGCTGGACAATGTCGCGCTGGCTTGAAACCCGCGCCAAAATTACCAGGCGCAATTATGTTTGCACGGTCCTTCAGGGCGAATCCGAATACAACATGACAATCAATTCGGATTTGACCGTTTCCTGCAATTGCCAGGATTACGACGGCAGCGGTCATCTTGGCGACCTGAAAAAAAACTCCTTCGAAGAAATTTTTTTTGGCGAAACCGCTCAACGATTTCGTGATGACCTGGCGCGGGGAAGAATTCCGATTCCGACGTGTTCTCGCTGCGAACTGCGCCGGCTCAATCGGAGGGAGATGCCGCCCAAGCCACGCCTGCCTTATCGTGGAATGCTTTTGGAGAACACGGTGATTTGCAACGTGGACTGCATTGGCTGCGCGCGGGAAGGCGCGGCAAACATCAGGACGCGTAAAACAATGCCGTTGAGCGAACTGGGCCAGATGGCGGACATCGCCGCGCGGTTGGGCATGCGGCGCATTTTTTATTTGAATCTGGGCGAACCATTTTTGTCGCCCGGCATTTGCCAGGAACTGCCGCTGTTGCGCTCGAAAAATCCAAACGCCTACATTCGTGTGTCCACCAATGGTGTCTTGCTGAACAGCGATGCCAAGCGCCAGGCGGCTCTGAATTTGAGCGATATTCAGTTTTCAGTCCACGGCATCAGTGACGAGATGTGCGGCAAATATATGAAGCGCGGCAGTTTTGAGAAGGCTTATGACGCGATGAAGCAAATGGTGGCGTATCGCGACGCGCGCGGGCTCAAGATGCCGATTCTCGAATGGAAGTATCTTTTATTTAATTGGAACGATTCCGGAAAATCCGTTCAACGGGCCATTGCAATGGCAAAGGAAATTGGGATGGATATGATTTCGTTTTGGCCAACGGCCAATCCGTTTTATGGAATCTCCTGGCGCTATCGGATGGGCGCCTTCAAGCGCATTGGCAGGTCTAGTTGGAAGGGAAGGGAAGTCATTTTGAGACCGGACAACGCGGCCGCGGCAATGTAGTTTTAACGGGCCACGCTTGTTTTGCGCCTTTTGGGTCGTCGGCGCGAAAACCAGGTTTCGAAAAATGGCTGAATTAAGACCTGTTGCTTATCCAATGCATCGTTTTTTCAGCCAGGGTATCGAAGGCGGTGACGGCCATTTCGAGGTGCTCTTCTTTTGTATCTTCGATTTTATTGTGGCTGATGCCGTGCAGGCTCTGGACAAACATCATCACGGTCGGCACACCGGCCGCGGCCGCCTCCGCGGCGTCGTGCAGCGGACCGCTGGGCATGCGATGGGTTTTACCGCAGGCCTCGCGGATGGCTTCTTCGCACAAGTCAACCAGTTGATGATCAAACGGACGGGGCGCAATCTGCCAGAGGCGTTCCCAGCGGACGGTGACGTTGCCTTCGCGCGCAAACTCTTCGGACGCAGCCCGGGCTTGCGAAAGCATGGCGGCGAGCGCCGCAGGGTCAAGGTGCCGCTGATCCAACGTAATACGACAGTCTTCGACGACGCTGGTCACGATGCCGGGCCGCGTAACGCAAGAGCCGATCGTGCAGACGCCGTGGCCGCTGCGGGCGGCAATGCGATAGATTTCCCGGCCCATTCGCCCGGCGGCCAGGAAAGCGTCCTTTCGCCGGTTCATCGGCGTGCTGCCGGAATGCGCCGCCTGACCGTGAAACGTAATTGCGTGACGTTCCACTCCAAACGTTCCCAAAACCGCGGCCAGCGGCAAGTCCAGGTCTAGGAGCACGGGTCCTTGCTCGATGTGAAGCTCGAGATAGGCCGCGGCGTTCTTCAACTCCGCGCCACTTTCTTTGACGCGCTCAAAATCAATGCCGACCGCCCGCAGGGCGTCGGGCAGGCGCATGCCGTCCTTGTCTTCAAGATTTCGCGCTTCGTCCAGGTTTAGATTGCCCGAGCATGCGGAGGAGCCGAACAGGCTTTTGCCAAACCGCGCCCCTTCCTCATCGGTCCAATCCACAAGGCGGACAGTGACTGGAGGTTTGCCGTTATACTGGGCATGGATGCGCCGCAAGATTTCGACTCCGGCGAGCACATTCAAGCAGCCGTCGAGCCAGCCGCCGTTTGGCACGGAATCCATATGCCCTCCAATAACGAGGCGGCTGTCGGAAACGCCCTGCAACGTGAACCATGTGTTCCCGGCGTTGTCGTTGTGGATTTCCAACGGCAAATCCCTCACTTTTTCCCGGAGCCAATTCCGCGCCCGCAGCCAGGTTTCAGTGAACGCAACACGTTGCGCGCCATTTTCGTCGGCTGTCAGGCTGCGTAATTCTTTTAGTTCCGCGACAGTGCGTTTAGGGCAAAGAGACATTCATCATC
>JBOHXA010000423.1:0-10323 GCA_050737335.1 Limisphaerales bacterium
TGAATTCCGCGCCACCGGCTTCAACCCATTTCTTAACCGTGGCGTAGGCCAATTGGTTGGAGACGCCGGGAGGATCTCCTTTGATAAAAAGCCAATGATCGTCGAAAGACGTTCGCTGGCCGGCAAACACCGTGGACGATTCCAGGATCGCGCTCAGAATTAGCCATAAGATTACGTTCAGATTCCTGATTATGCTTTGATGCCGAGCCCGACCCATAAAATTGTGTGCGTGGATTATTAACGATTTTTCGTGTAGCGCAAGTGTGCCTCTTTGCCATCTGCTGTTTCAATTACCCAAAAGTGTAATGGCCCGCGCGCGCCTGGACGGGGGGGGTGTTCATATAAGGCGTAGAACCTGATAATTTTATTTTATGCAAAAAACCATCATCAATTTTTACTCACGCGGCACGGAATCTTTCCGATTGCCTGTGCATCAATCCATCATCAAAACGGCTCCGCCGGATTGGTTGAAAGCCAATCTGTCAAACCTGGCAGCGGTTTTGCCAGAAGCTTTTGCGCTTTTGAAACATCCAATGAGGCGTCCAGCGCGCGAGGCGGTCCGGGGAAGTCTCTGGCAGAACCGGGTTTGATGGCTGCCTTGATATTCGGCCAGCGCTTGAGCAGCAGTTGCCCGATTTGAAGGCGGGATAATTTTTCAGCGCCCGCCACATGAATGATGCCGGCGCATGCGCGCTCCGCCAATTCCCATACGGCGCGCGCAGTCTCGCCGGCAAAGAGGGGAGACCGAAACTCGTCGGTAAAAAGCGTCATGCCGCGCCCGCTCTCCAAGGCGCGCCGCAATTGTTCGTTAAAGCCGCGCCCGCCGGCTGCGGAAATGCCGCCGTTAATGGAGGTGCGCAACACCAAGTGCCCCGGGTTTTTGAGGACAATTTGTTCCGCCGCGGCTTTTGTCTCGCCATAAAGGTGCAAAGGATTTGGGATATCCGTTTCCAGATAATCGCCCTTGCGGCCGTCAAAGACCAAATCGCTGGAGAAAAAGATAAATTGAATTCCCGCCGACAATTGGGCAAGAATTTGCGTTGCCTGCACGTTGACTTTTCGGGCCAGCGAGGGGTCTCTCTGCGCATCCGCGACGGAGGAAATGGCCGCGCAGTGGACGACCAACGCCGGCTGGTCCTTCTCAAATTCGCGCTCGATGCTCCCGGAGTCCAACAGATCAAACTCGGCCCGCGTCAACGCCCGCAATTGCCATTGGGCGCCGAATTTTGAGGCGGCGCGAACGATATATCTCCCGATCAAACCATTCGCGCCGGTGATCCATGCCCGTTTCATTTCTGTGGAACTGCTGGATTCTCGCCGGCCGGAGGCAGCCGTCCAATCCATAATTCGGTCGCGGCATAATACCATTGCAACCGCGGAAGGTCTGGACGGCTTGAGGCCGGGGCGGCGATGAACATCCGGTCCGGCGGACGCATTTTATCCACCCACGGCTCGAGTGCCCGCGGGTCGCCGAAATTCAATTGGTATTTGCGAAAAACTTTCAGATCTTCAGGACGCATCAAACCCGGCTCAAATCCCAAAACGTATCTCCAGTCCGCGGTGGGATTTTTAAAAAACGTTGTGTAAAAAACGTCCATGTCCGAATTGTAAATGATGCCGCCGGGTCCAGGGAGCCAACCGGCGATGCCGGGCGTGGCCGGGGAAACAAAATCCGTCGAAAGGTTTTGGGTCCAGCGGCTTTGGCGATCAGAGGTGAATCCCCAGTAAGCGCCTGCCGCGATGGCGAGAGTGGCCACGAGCCGTACGAAGGAATCAAGAGCCGATTCCCGCGCGAAATGTTCCTGCAACTCCAATGCAACCCAGGCAATGAACGCCGGGGTTCCAAAATCCCACCAGAATCGCCGCGTATGCAAACCCAGCAACCAGCCCAGCGCCATCATCATAAACATCGGGTTTAAAATCGCGCGGACATTCCAGGCACCGGACATTTTCCGCCACAAAAGCAGGGCGGCGACCGCAAGAATGGCCGGGACCGAGCCGTCGGAGGGATACCATTCAGGCTCGAGTTGCCGGTTTACGGCAAAATTGCCAAATGCCACGAGGGCGTGCCGGACCTCTTGCGCCAAAAATCCAATTGGATGGCCGGTCAACGCGCTGCCTAAAAAGCTTCCGACCAGCCAGCAAATCCAATAGACGATCGCCTCGCGCCACAATCCCGTCAATAGAACCGCCACTCCGGGCAGCGCCAGCAGATACCACGCCCCATGGATCCATGCCGATGCCGCCGCGAGCAACGTCGTGCAAACCATCGCGCTGATGAATCGGCCCCTGGAAGCGGCTCCGACCCGGTTCAATAGTGTAACTTTTTTCGCCAGGCCTGAGGAGGCATCTTGGCGCGACCAAAGAAATAAAATCGTAATGAGAATGGCATCGGTTAGAATATAAGGGCGGCCACGGGCAAACCGCGTTGTGCATTGGGGAATGAAAATAGACGCGGCGCACAAGGCTGCCAGCCATGCTTCCGGTCGCCGAAACCACGGCGCGCCACAGATCATCACCAGAATCATCAACGAAACGAATGAAAAAACGACGAGCGATTGAGCATCGCCACCGCGCAGATCATGGACCCATTCGAGAATTTTTTGCCAGCCCGGGCTTGGATCAATCGTAAAATCGGCCCGCATCACCAGGATTTGTTCCCACGATTTTCCGGAAATCGTCTTGGCCGCATGGCGCAAGGCGTCATCCATCGGCAAAAAACCGTAGCTGAAAATTTTCAGCGGGATGAGGATGATGGCCGAAATGACGATAATCCAAACTGCCAACGGGACATAACGATTCACTGACGGCCAAATTTACAATCTTCGCCAACCGTGTAAATGATGAAGTGATGGAGCCAATTTCCAAATCGGCGATTCGAAAGCAGACAATCATCTGATGAACATTCGACGCAACAGGGTCCCCCTGTTTAACGTTTAACTTTCCAACGCTTCACCGCTTTTTGCCGTTTCAATATGAGGCAGAAATGCCGTGAGCAAGCCAATCAAAGGCAAAAAAGCGCAAATCTTGAAAACGAAAATGATGCTGGTATAGTCCGCCAACTTTCCCAGCGCCGCCGAGCCAATTCCGGCGAAGCCGAATGCCAGGCCGAAGAACAAACCGCTGATCATCCCAACGTTCCCCGGGACCAATTCCGTGGCAAAAACCAGGATGGCCGAAAAGGCCGAAGCCAGGATCAAACCAATGATGACCGTCAGCGTTGCGGTCCAGAACAGGTTAACATGCGGTAGCAGCAAGGTGAATGGCGCCACACCCAAAATGGAAGCCCAAATGACGTATTTGCGGCCAAATCGGTCTCCCAACGGGCCGCCCATGAACGTTCCCCCTGCTACGGCGAATAAAAACAGAAATAAGTACAGCTGCGACGCCGACACCGAAACGTGGAATTTCTTTATCAGATAAAAAGTGTAATACGAGGATAGACTCACCAAATAAATGTATTTGGAAAACGTCAATGCCACCAGGACGCCGAGCGAGAGATAAATCGTTCGCCGCGGCGCCGGCGAGCGATGCGCGCCGCGTGGCTTATTTTTCAATTCGAACAAGTGCTTTTGATACCAGCCGCAAATTTTAAAGAGCACCGCCGCTGCCGCCAGCGCGAGAGCGGAAAAGCCGGCAATGCTGCGCTGTCCATGGCCGGTGATGACGAGCGCCGCCAACAGCGGGCCAAAGGAACTCCCGGCATTGCCGCCAACCTGAAACAGCGACTGCGCAAAGCCGTGCCGTCCGCCTGACGCCAATCGCGCCAGCCGGGACGATTCCGGGTGGAAAATCGCCGAGCCGATTCCCAAAAGACCCACCGAAACCAGGATCAACGAATAGTGCGATGCCATGGCGAGCAGCAGAACGGCAACGAGCGTAAACATCATGCCCAAAGGCAGTGAATATGGTTTGGGATTGCGGTCTGTGTAAAAACCAACGCAGGGTTGCAACAGCGAAGCGGTGCATTGAAACGTAAAGGTAATGAAACCGATTTGCGTGAAGCTCAGATGAAACGATTCCTTCACGATTGGATAAATCGCCGAAATCAGGGATTGGATCGTGTCATTCAGGAGATGGCAGAAGCTGATGGCCAGCAGAACCGGCATGACGGTTTTTTCCGCCGTTTCGCGGGTACGTGAAATGAGGTTTGCTTCCTTTTCCATTTGAAGAAATGAAGCCGTGCGCATGAGCAAACGGCGTCTCTTTGGAACGAATATCAATCTACCATTCGCCGCGTCAAATCTCCATAGGCATCAATCCGCCGGTCGCGTAGGAACGGCCAATGGGTGCGGGTGATCTCCACCGAGGCCAGATCAACGGGCACAATCAAAATTTCCTCCCGGTCAACCCCGGCCTTCGCAAGAATTTGTCCAGAGGTGTCGGCCACGAAGCTTTGCCCCCAGAATTCGATGCCCTTGCCTGAAATTTTTTCATGGCCTACACGGTTGGGCACGGCTACATAACAGCCGTTGGCGATGGCGTGGCCGCGTTGGACGGTCTCCCAGGCACCGTGCTGGCTGGCGCCGTATTGTTTTTTTTCACCCGGATGCCAGCCGATGGCCGTGGGATAAAAGAGAATTTGAGCGCCCTGCAATGCCGTCAGCCGCGCCGCCTCCGGATACCATTGATCCCAGCACACCAGAACGCCGATCTTTCCATACTTCGTCTGCCATGCTTTAAAGCCTAAATCGCCGGGGGTGAAATAAAACTTCTCATAATAAAGCGGATCATCCGGAATGTGCATCTTGCGATACATGCCTTTCAGAGAGCCGTCGGCGTCAATCACGACCGCCGTGTTGTGATAAACTCCGGCGGCGCGTTTCTCGAAAAGCGAAGCGATGATCACGACCTTGCGTTTTTTTGCCAGTTTTGCAAAAGCGTCGGTGGATGGGCCGGGAATTTTTTCCGCCAGGGCAAAATTCTTATGGTCTTCGGTCTGGCAAAAATATTGCGACCGGAAGAGCTCCTGCGTGCAAATGATCTGCGCGCCCCGTTTGGCCGCGCGCTCGGCCAGCGCGAAGGTTTTTTCCATATTCGCTCCGGTGTCCGCCGAACAAGCCGCCTGCAACAGCCCGATGGTAACGATTTTTTGCATGACGAAAAAGTAAGTTTAACGGACCGTAAGAGCGTTCTCAACTAAAACCAAATTCCATTGGAAGGGGAAAGTGAAGGTTCTATCGCAAGGAATAAATGGCGACTGTTTCACGGGGCACAGGCCCGACGACAAATGGCAGAGGACCAATCACAGAGGCATAAAATCCCGCGCCCAGGATTGGACTAACGGTAGTCAACAGCGGAGGGCCAGGTTCCGAATAGATTCTTAACAAGACACCTTTTCCCCGAGCCGGCGGCAGGATGTTCGTATTATTAAAAGGAATGGCAACCAGGTCGCCTGCTTTGAGTTTGTCATGTCTATAATCCAACGGTGACGCGCCTAAATTGCTCATATAATACTGAAATCCCCAGTGGCCTTCAAAATGAAGTCCCATCAAATTTGGACCGTAATCTTCATAAATCGCCCGCACATTTTGTCTAATCGCCACGGCAAGAAGGCAATCTGCCTCGGTGGCGTATATGGCAAAGGCGGCGCTCGCTGCGATGCATGCCAAAAAAGCCGGCCTGCAAAAGGGCGATCCTTCGAAATTCCTTTTGAGACGCTGGGCGATTAAAAGGCCAAGCGCCGGCGCCATGGGCAAAATAGACCGGGCATCTATGGTCCAATTACAAAATGCCGTGAAGACGAAAGTTCCGCAGACCCATAGCAGGAGCATGAGCGTTTTTGCGTCACGCCTTGCCAGCATTTCCAGAACGGTCAAAGCGACCGCGGATGCGCCCGCGGACGCCCAGAGGGCGGATTGGATTTCGGCGGACCGTCGAAGATACCCCGGAATTGGATATTTTGCCAGTAACGTAGAATCCCAAAATATCGCGCAAACGGTTAAAAGGATAATCGGCCAAATGAGCGCTGCTTGTTTTTTCCACAGCAGCGGCGCGAAAAACAAGATCGTCGCGAAGCAGCCCCCAATGAAAGTGAGCGTCTTCAAGCAGGAGTCGCCAGATGCCACGGTTGCCAGGCTCTTTCCGAGGGAAAAATTTGCCACGTCAGAGACCAGATTCATTCCATACAGCCGTCTGGTCGCATATTGATAGGCGCAAAGCACGGCGATCGGGATGAGCAAAAATGCCAATTCCAGACCAACCCGTTTCCGGGCGGCTATGCTGTAAGCGACCAGGAGCGGAACAAGGCACATCCCGTAGTATTTCGTAAGTTCCGCCAACGCGACCAGGACGGCGGATTCCCCCAGTTTCACAAGCCGGTTTTCTTCCATGCCGTCAATCCAAAATATAATCGCCCAAACCCACAGAGCCAACATGGGCATATCGGACATTACGGTCGTGCTCGAAATCAAAAATCCCGGGGTGAACAGCGTTGCCAGGGCAGCCACCGCGGGCGGCGCGGAAAAGATACGCGCAAGGCGTAACATCCCTAAAATGACGGCAAGCGTCGGAAGAAGAAATACGAGATGCAGCGCCACTTCGCTCCAGCCAACGATGAGCGTCGCCGCGGCGATATAATAGCTGGTCAACGGTGGATTGTCCGACATAAGCCACATCGGGCCACGACCCCAGCCCCAAACGACCTTAAAACCGTAAGGATCAAAAGGATGGGCCTGGATTTGATGAGCCGTCCAGATAAACAATGGGTCATCAATGTTGAACGGCTTGTCCAGAAATGGCACTGAAACGCAAATGGTCAAAAGCGTAAGGGCCAGTTTGGGATGCCTTGCCAGATGCCCGCGGAGATTATTCAGTATCATGGAGACTATCAACGCGAACGGCTGCCGCCACTTGTCTGGCAATCCGTATAACGCATGACACGACTGTTAGACCGGTTCCTCAGCAAGGTCAATTTCAAACAACTCTGGTGCGCCGGAGTCGGGTAGTCATGATTCCCGAATTTCGCCTCTTGACGCGGAGGGCTTGCGGGACGATAGATAGGTATGAATTCTCATAAGCACCAGCCATGGGTCAGTGTGGCCGTTTTTGAGGACATCAAGGATGGGCGGATACTCGAGGCCTTCTTTCACGAACGCAACGTTGACGCTCGCACATACAACGACAAGCTGCTTCAGATGTTTTTGTTTCTCTGCCCTCCGCGTGTCACGTACCGCGTCCAGGTTCGCCAGGACCATTTTGACCAGGCCGTCCGCGCCATGGACGATAATCATCCGCCGATTTTGGAAAAGGCGATTCATTGCCCGGCATGCGGCTCGATGCGGACCAATTATCCCCAGATGACGCGTCGTTTTTTTCTTCCCACCCTGTTGCTTCACTCGGGAATTATTTTCCGCGTGATTGGCCACGAATGCTATTGCGAAAATTGCCACATGACCTGGAACCTGCCCCAGGACATGCCGCGAAAAATTCGTGTGCCAAAGCCATTTTTTCCGTTTAAGCAATAGCGGATGAAACAAGGATCCGCTCTCATCATCGGCGGAGGCATTGCGGGGCTGGCGGCGGCGCTCGAATTGGCGCGAAACAAAATTTCCACGACTGTATTGGAGGCAAAAACGCGCTTCGGAGGACGCATCCATACGATTCGACACAATGGTGTTCCAATCGAAATGGGCGCCGAATTTATTCACGGCCATAGTGAGGCCCTGCTTGGAGCAATCCAAAGCGCCGGCCTTTCCACCCAGGCGGTTCCAGGCACAAACCGAACCTTTGAAAACGGAAAACTTCACGACAGCCAAATTTGGGACACCATCTCTGATGTCCTGAAGCGGGTGGATCTCCATAAACCTGATTGTTCCGTGGATGCGTTTCTCGCTCAGGAGCCGCTGGATGAACGCACACGGGCTCAGGTGAAACATTTTGTGACCGGCTTCGACGCCGCCCATCCCGAGCGCATCAGCGCGCATGCGCGACGCCGGGCCGAGTATGCGGGCGAACAAATAGATCTGGATCAGGAATTACGCATTACCGACGGATACCTGGCCCTGGTTGAATATTTTGCGCGCGAGATCCAGGCGTACGCAGGCCAATTGGTTCCGGGCGCGCGCGTTAAGCGCGTTCGTTGGGAAAAGGGCAGGGTCGAGATTCTGGCCGGGCATGGCGGGCGTGACGAAAATTTTTGCGCCAATGCCGCCGTCGTAACGCTCCCGGTTGGCGTATTAAAGGCTGGCGACGTAGTATTTGAGCCATCATTGCCGGAAAAGAGTGAAGCGGCAAATGGACTCGAATTTGGTAACGTCGTCAAGGTCATCTTTCAATTCAATGAATCATCCTGGAATGATTTCGGATTTATTCATGTCCCGGACGCGCCGCTTCAAACCTGGTGGAGCGATGCGCGGGGGCCCCTGGTAACCGCCTGGGCTGGTGGAATACACGCGGATGCGCTTTTGAAATTTTCCACCGCCGAACTGTGCGGAACCGGCCTGGAAATACTCTCAAAAATTCTCTTTGAGGGCGCGCCTGTTCCGCTCCTTCGCGAACGTCTCTCTGCCGTTCACTATTGTGACTGGGCCAACGATTCAGAAATTCGCGGCGCTTATAGCTATATCCCGGTGAATGGTCTTGATTTGCCAAAGCTGCTGGCGGCCCCTGTCGCCGGGACCTTGTTTTTCGCGGGCGAAGCCACTGTGACCGACGCCCAAACCGGGACTGTCTTTGGCGCCCTTGAAACCGGCCAGCGCGCCGCGCGGGAATTACTGGAATCGTAACGCGTCTGGCGATTGAGCAAATAATTCCGCTTGCTCGCGTGACAGGCGGCTAAGGGACCTGGTCGCGCAGAGGCGCGCTCCCGACACGCCAGGCGCGTGCGCTCCCCTAAATCCCGCAATCGTAAATGGTAGATGTAAAACGCACGGTTGCCGCCGCCAGGAAGTGCAATTTGCACTACGCTCGCCGCAACTTTGTCTTTGAAATGGCTGGCACAATTTCGGCTAAGGCACTGTTGCTATGCCACGTGGAGATAAAAGCAGCTATTCCGCCAAACAAAAGCGGCAGGCGGAACATATCGAAAAAGGTTACGAAAAGCGCGGAACGGGTTCGGGCGAGGCAAAACGCCGCGCCTGGGCAACTGTTAACAAAATGACCGGCGGCGGTAAGCGCGGCGGCTCTGGCCGCGGAAAGAAAGTTAACCTTACGCCGGCGCGCAAAGGGGGAAGAATTGGCGGTCGCGCCCGGTCAAAGTCCAAGCGCTAACGATTTTCGGCTTGAAAATGCTGAACGGTTGATCTTGGTTATTCCTAGTCCATGAGTTCAGACCTTGCAAAGAAGGAGTGTAAGCCGTGTGACGGCGGTACGCCGCCGCTCAAAGGCGAGGCGCTCAAACAAATGCAAAACCGCCTCGATGGCGGTTGGCGTGTTCTTGATGAACAGCGCCTCGAAAAAGAATTCAAGTTTCCCGATTTTCAGAAGGCGCTGCAATTTGTCAACCGAGTCGGCGATGTGGCGGAGAAACAAAATCATCATCCCGATATTTATTTTACCTGGGGCAAGGCCCGCATTCAGATTTGGACGCACAAAATCGAGGCTTTGACCGAAAGCGATTTCGTTTTAGCCGCCAAAATTGACGATTTAGATTGAGCTAAACGGAGCGTCGAAGCGCCGCGGCAATATCGAGGCGTTCGGCGTCTTGTCCGAACCCAACGCCTCCCCGACCGCAAATGGAGTCGTTACAGCGCCTCCCAGCGCACACGGGTTGTCTGGAAAAACTTGAAACATGAAACTTTTCGGGGCTAGAATTTCGATGTGCCCATTTTGTGCTTCATCGTAGTCGCCGTTGTGGCCTATTTGCTTGGGTCAATCCCGACGGGCTTTTTGGTGGCGAAAGCACGGGGCATTGATATCCGGGCGGTCGGAAGCGGAAATATCGGCGCGGCCAACACGTTCCGCGCCATTGGACGGTTCGCTGGTATTTTTGTTTTGGTTATTGACGCGCTGAAAGGCTTCGCCGCCGTTAAAATAACTTGTTTAATTCTACCGCTGTTCGAAGTGACCGATCCTGCCGTGGCGATCCATTACCGGGTTGTGGCCGGAATATTTGCGGTGCTTGGCCACAATTATACTTGCTGGCTTTATTTTAAAGGCGGCAAAGGCATCGCCACGACCGCCGGGGTTTACCTGGCGCTTGCGCCCTGGGCGGTTTGCATGGGGTTCGCCGCGTTCCTTTTGGCGGTGTTGCTCACACGGTTTACCTCCGTTGGTTCGATGATCGGCGCCATTGTTTTGGCAATTGTCGTTTGCCTCACGCAATCGGATTTGACGCTCAAGCTGGTTACAATCGCCCTTTGCGTCCTGGCTTTACTCAAACAC